>NZ_JBPQTL010000005.1:0-130775 GCF_051386295.1 Micromonospora sp. URMC 105
GGGGCCCCACTCGGCAACAAGAACGACACGACGCCCTGGCGACCGGAGTATCCGGAGGCATCCGATGACCCGCCCGCAGGTGACCGCGGTGATGCTGGCCTACGGCGCCGAGCCGTACCTGGTCGACGCCGCCCGGGCCGTGCTGGACAGCACCGACGTCGAGATCGAGCTGATCGTGGTCGACAACGGCTGCACCGGCGACGGCATCGACGTCGTCAAGGGCTTCCCCGGCGTCCGGGTGATCCGCCCCGAGGAGAACACCGGCTACTCCGGCGGCTGCCGGGTCGGCGCCGCCGAGGCCACCGGCGAGTGGCTGGCCTTCGTCAACTCCGACGCGATCGTCGCCCCCGACGCCCTCGCCAAGGTCGTCGCCGTGGCCGGCGAACCGGGGGTCGGCGCGGCGATGGCCTCCATCCGGCTCGCCGACAACCCCGAGCTGATCAACACCTCCGGCAACCCGCTGCACTTCACCGGCCTGTCCTGGGCCGGCGGCAACGGCGAGCCGGCCGGCGCGCACGCCGTGCGCACCACCGTGCCGTCGCTCAGCGGCTGCTGCTTCGTGATCAACCGGGCGCTCTGGCGGGGGCTGGACGGCTTCGCCGCCGAGTACTTCGCCTACCACGAGGACACCGAGCTCAGCCTGCGCCTCTGGCAGCGCGGGCTGCGGCTGGAGTACGTCCCGGACGCCGTCGTGCGGCACCACTACGAGTTCTCCCGCAACGCCCTCAAGCTCTACCTGGTCGAGCGCAACCGGCTGGTCACGCTGCTCACCGCGTACGAGACCCGGACGCTGGTGGTGCTCGCCCCGGTCCTGCTGCTCACCGAGGCGGCCATGCTCGCCGCCGCGCTCGCCGGGGGCTGGACGAAGCAGAAGTTCCGTGGCTGGGGCTGGCTCTGGACCAACCGGGCCTGGCTGAAGTCCCGCCGCCGCCAGCTGCAGGACGAGCGGACCGTGCCCGACGGGGTCGTCGCCGAGCTGATGACCGCCCGGGTCGCCCCGTCGAACGTCGACTCGCCTCCCGGCATGGGCATCTTCAACGCCATCGCCGCCGGCTACTGGGCCCTGGCCAAGCCGCTGCTGCGCAAGCGCTGACGCACCTCGGGTGACACGGCCGTCCGGCAGCGCCGGGCGGCCGTCGCCGTCCGGCGAGCATGCCCGCTGCTACCGGACGCCGACCGCGCGCAGCGTCGCGAGCACGAGCACGCGGGTCGCGGCGACGATCTCGCTGACCCGGACCTGCTCGCGGGGTCCGTGCGCGAGGCGTACGTCGCCGGGTCCGAAGTGCAGGGTCGGCACACCGGCCCCGGTGTAGAGCCGGAGGTCGCTGCCGTACGGCGCGCCGCGTTCGCGCAGTCGCGGGCCGCCGACGGCGTCGGCGTGCGCGTCGCGTACCAGCTCCCGCAGCGGGTTGCCGGGTGCCAGGCGGCCGCTGGCGAACTGGCCCCCCGGCCAGGTCACGGTGGGCGGGTGCTCGCGTAGCCACGCGTTGGCGGCGGCGGCCTCTGCGACGCAGGTCTCCAGCTCGGCCCGGGCCTGCGCCGGGTCCTCGTCCAGCCGTACCCCCAACCTGCCCTCGGCCACGAGCAGGTCGGGCACGCTGCTGGCCCAGTCGCCCGACCGGAGCGTGCCCACCGACAGGGCGTACGGGATCGGGTGCTCGCTCATCAGCGGGTCGGGCGCGGTGTTGCGCCGCGTCTCCAGGCGGGCCAGCGCCGCGTGGATCGGCAGGTACGCGTCGATCGCGCTGATCCCCGCGTCCCGGGTGCTGGCGTGGGTCGCCTTGCCGGCCACCTCGATCCGGAAGGTCAACGCGCCGGCGTTGGCGGTGACCAGGTCGCCGCTGGTCGGCTCGGTGATGATGCACGCGTCGCCGGTGTGGCCGCGTCGTAGCGTGCCGAACGCGCCGAGCCCGCCGTCCTCCTCGCTGACGGCGAAGTGGGCGGCGATCCGGCCGCGCAGCCGGGCGCCGCTCGCGCGGATCGCGGCGAGCGCGGCGAGGTTGGCGACCAGCCCCGCCTTCATGTCACAGGCGCCCCGCGCGTGCACCACGTCCCTAGCGACCTGCGGGACGAACGGGTCCCCGCGCCACTGGGCCGGGTCGCCGGGCGGCACGACGTCCACGTGAGCCTGCAGCACCAGAGTCGGCCCGTCGCCTCCGCCGGGCGTGACGGCGGCCAGCCCCCACGCCTCGTCCCGCGGCGCCTCGGTGCCCGGGAACTCGGGATCGGCGCGCAGCGCGGGCAGATCCATCGCCCACAGGTCGACCTCGAGCCCCAGCGCGTCCAGGCGCCGGGCCAGGACGTGCTGCAGCTCGGACTCGGCGGGGCTGCCGGTGACGCTCGGGACGGCGAGCAGTTCCAGCAGCGTACGGGCGATGCCCGCTTCGTCGACCGCGGCCAGGGCGGCGGCCTCGGTGGCAGTGAGCGTGGTGGCCATGGTGCGCCCGCCCCTTCGTGATCAACGGCGATGTGGCGCTGTGAATCTATCCAGGCGCTGCGGTGCAAACAATCGCCAGAACTTGCCGGTACCCTACGGTTCTTTGCATAGATCGTGGGCGGCCGACGATTCTTTGCGCGGAGAGCCGCAACATGACGGAGGGAGTTCGGTGCCGTGGACCGTATCGACGAGGAGGTCATCCGGTGCGTGGTCGCGAACGCCCGCAGCACCTACGCCGAGATCGGCAAGGCGGCCGGGCTGTCCCCCTCGGCGGCCAAACGACGGCTCGACCGCCTGGTCGCCGCGGGCGCCATCCGCGGGTTCACCGCAGTCATCGACCCGCAGGCGCTGGCCTGGCGCACCGAGGCGTACGTCCAGGTCCACTGTGCCGGCAACCCGACCCCCGACGAGCTGCGGCACGAGCTCGAGAAGATCCCCGAAGTGATCGAGGCGTGCACCATCTCCGGCGCGGCCGACGCGATGATCCACCTACAGGCCGAGGACATCGCGCACCTCGAACAGGCCATCCAGCGGATGCGGGCGTCGGCCGTCATCGGGGGCACCGAGAGCGTGATCGTGCTCTCCCGACTCATCAGCCGCCCCCGGACGTGAACGCGACCTCAGCACGCGCTCCGGCGGTTCGTCCCGGGCCGAAGACGGCGCGGGGGCCGGGGAAGATCCCCGGCCCCCGCGACAGCACGAACCGCTACGCCTCCGGCGTCTGCTCCGGGTGACCCTCCAGGTCCGCCGAGCCGGCCGAGGTGGTCGGCTTGTGCGCCTCCTCGGTCGGCACCGTCGGGGTCTTCGCCCGGCCACCGGCGGGCGCGGCGTCGCCCGCCGCGTCGCCGTCGAGCAGCGCGGTCAGCGCCGCCCCGGTGACCCGCCGGAAGGTACGCCCCATCCGGCGCCGGTCCAGGACCGCGACCTCCAGCTGGTTGGCGGCGATCGTCCGGGCCGCCCCGCCCTCACCGCCGACGCTGCTGAGCGCCTGTACGGCCACCCGCACCGCCTCGCTGAGCGACATGTCCGGCCGGTGCTCCGCCTTGAGCACCCCGGTGATCGCCTCGGCCTGACCCCCCATGGCCATCCGGCCCGGCTCGTCGTTGACCGAACCGTCGTAGGTGATCCGGTACAGCTCGTCGTCCTCGGCGGAACTGCCGACCTGCGCGACGCAGATCTCCACCTCGAACGGCTTGGACTGCTCGGTGAAGATGGCGCCCAGGGTCTGCGCGAACGCGTTCGCCAGGGCCCGTCCGGTGACGTCGCGCCGGTCGTAGCTCAGGCCGTTCAGGTCGGCCATCCGCACCCCGGCCCGGCGCAGGTTCTCGAACTCGTTGTAACGACCGACCGCAGCGAAGCCGATCCGGTCGTAGATCTCGCTGACCTTGTGCAGGGCGCTGGAGAGGTTCTCCGCGACGAAGAGCACCCCGCCCTCATAGCTCAGGACCACCGCGCTGCGGCCCCGGGCGACGCCCTTGCGGGCCAGCTCGGAGCGGTCGCGCATGATCTGCTCGGGCGAGGCGTAGAACTGCATGGCCACGGCGGCGGTTCTCCTTCGGGCGCTGTGCTGACGACTGCTGACTGTGAGGTGGGAGCGGGGCCTCAGCCGCCCGGGTTCTCCATCCGCGCGGCCACGACCGCCTCGGCGATCGCCGCCGTCTCGGCGTCGGTGAGCCGGTGGGTGCCCTCGGCCGTCGCCGTCATCACCACCGGGTAGATCCGGCGGGTCAGGTCCGGGCCGCCGGTGGCGGTGTCGTCGTCCGCGGCGTCGTAGAGCGCCTCGACGGCGAGCCGGACCGCGTCGTCGAGGGAGATCCCGGCGCGGAAGCGCTTCTTCAGGGCGGACTTGGCGAAGAGCGAGCCGGAGCCGATGGCGTCGTAGCCGGTCTCCTCGTAGGGGCCGCCGGTGACGTCGAAGCTGAAGATCCGGCCGGCCGTCGCCGGGTCCTTCGCGGCCAGGTCGAAGCCCGCGAAGAGCGGCACGACCGCCAGCCCCTGCATGGCCGCGCCCAGGTTGCCGCGGATCATCGAGGCGAGCCGGTTGGCCTTGCCGTCGAGCGAGAGCATCGCGCCCTCGATCTTCTCGTAGTGCTCCAGCTCCACCTGGAACAGTCGCATCAGCTCGATGCCGATGCCGGCCGTGCCCGCGATGCCGACCAGCGAGTAGGCGTCGGCCGGGTGCACCTTCTCGATGTCGCGCTGGGCGATCAGGTTGCCCATGGTGGCTCGCCGGTCGCCGGCCATCACCACGCCACCGGCGGCCGAGATCGCCACGATGGTCGTCGCGTGCGGCGCCATGTCGGCGGCCATGCCCGGCGGCAGCGGCCGTCGGCCGGGCAGCATCTCGGGGGCCACCCTGCTCAGGAACGAGGTGAAGGAGGACGTCCCCGCGTTGGTGAACACATCTGGTAGACGCCCGGATGGATCAAAGCCCGCTGCCACGTGGTTCCTCTCAGGTACGTGATCGCCCTGGCCAGCCTCGTGGGACTGTCACGGAACTGGCCAAGACCACCGTTGCAGATGAAGCAGAGTATCTTGCGCACCCATCCGGTGCGATGATCGTGGTCCAGGTGTTGCGGGTCGGCGCCGCCGCAGATCGCGCAGACGCCGCCCCGTTCGGCCAGGAGCTCGTCGAACTCCTACTGCCCGAGCCGCAGCGGGGCGTTCGCGCTCGCCTTGCAGTAGAAGGCGAGCCCGCCCACCCGTCGGCGTTCGCGACGGAACTCAGTGAGAGGGAGAGCCAGCTTGCACCGCGGACACGCCCTGCCCGATTCGAGGGGCGAATCGGGCATTATGCTCACTGACCGCCCTTCTGGACGTATCCTCTCACGAATTCCTCTGCGTTCTCCTCCAGGACGGAGTCGATCTCGTCGAGCAGGTCGTCGACGTCCTCGGTGATCTCGGCGTGCCGCTCGGCGACCTCCGGGTTCGCCTCGGTGGTGACGTCCTCGATCTCCTCGCCCTGACGGGCCTTGTCCGACTGCGACTGCCCGCCGCTGTCACGAGTGGCCATGGCTGCCTCCTCCACGATCGTCTGCGATGAACTTACCTCGCCCGAGCGACGAAAAGCCCGTCGCGCGCCGGTCCACGGCACCCGACGGGCGTACGTCGGCGGGCGGTCAGCCGCCGGTGAGCGTCTCCAGCAGGTCCTTGGCGCTCGCGCACCGGTCGAACAGCGCCCCGACGTGCTTGCGGGTGCCCCGCTCCGGCTCCATCATCGGCACCCGGACCAGCGACTCCCGGCCGACGTCGAAGATGACCGAGTCCCAGCTGGCGGCAACCACCTCGGAGGCGTACTGGGCCAGGCAGCGGCCCCGGAAGTAGGCGCGGGTGTCCTCCGGCGGCTGGACCATCGCGGTGCGGGTCTGCTCGTCGTCGAGCAGCGTCTTCATCGACCCGCGCGACACCAGCCGGTGGTAGAGGCCCTTCTCCGGGCGCACGTCGGAGTACTGCAGGTCGACCAGCTGGAGCTTGTGCGAGCCCCAGCCCAGCTTCTCCCGCTCCCGGTAGCCCTCCAGCAGCCGCAGCTTGGCCACCCAGTCCAGCTCGTCGGCGCAGAGGAACGCGTCGCGGCCGAGCCGGTCGAGCACGCTCTCCCACCGGTCCAGCACGTCGGCGGTCTGCTCGTCGACGTCGTCGCCGTACCGGTCGTCGACAAAGGACCGGACCCGCTCCAGGTACGCCCACTGGACGTCCAGGGCGGTCAGCCGCCGGCCGTCGCGCATCCGCATGAGGTGCGTCAGCGACGGGTCGTGGCTGACCGCGCGCAGCTCGCTGACCGGGTCGGCGATGCCCAGGTCGGCGCCGAGCGCCTTCTCCTCGATCATGGTGAGGATCAGCGCGGTGGTGCCGAGCTTGAGGTAGGTGGAGATCTCCGACAGGTTGGCGTCGCCGATGATGACGTGCAGCCGCCGGTACTTGTCGGCGTCGGCGTGCGGCTCGTCCCGGGTGTTGATGATGGGCCGCTTGAGGGTGGTTTCCAGGCCGACCTCGACCTCGAAGAAGTCGGCCCGCTGGGAGATCTGGAAGCCGCTCTGGCCGCCGTCCTGGCCGATGCCGACCCGGCCGGCGCCGCAGACGATCTGCCGGGTGACGAAGAACGGCGTCAGGTACGCCACGATGTCGGCGAAGGGCGTCTGCCGGCGCATGAGGTAGTTCTCGTGCGCGCCGTAGCTGGCGCCCTTGTTGTCGGTGTTGTTCTTGTAGAGGTGGATCGGGTGGGTGCCCGGGATGGTGGCGGCGCGGCGGGCCGCCTCGGCCATCACCCGCTCCCCCGCCTTGTCCCAGCGCACCAGGTCCAGCGGGTTGGTCACCTCAGGCGTGGAGTACTCGGGGTGGGCGTGGTCCACGTAGAGCCGCGCGCCGTTGGTGAGTATCACGTTGGCCAGGCCGAGGTCCTCGTCGGCGAGCGCCTCGGCCGGGTCGTACGCGGCGCCGGAGTAGGTGAAGCCGCGGGCGTCGCGCAGCGGCGACTCCTCCTCGTAGTCCCATCGCGCGCGGCCGCCCCGGTTGAGTTCCGGGCGCGCCCCGTAGGCGTTGACCACCTGGGAGGAGGTGACCATCGGGTTGGCTCCGGCCTGGCCCGGCACGGAGATCCCGTACTCGACCTCGGTGCCCATGATCCGTCTTACGCTCATCGACCTACCCGCTCCGCTCGCCGACCCGGTCCGTGCGTCACGTCGAGCGTAGTCCGCCTCAGCGCGCAGGGGGGCACGCCGGCTCAGCCGGAAGTGGTGTCGCGAGTGGGGCGCCGGGCGTGGGGGCCGCCACGAAGGGGAGCACGTCGCACTCGGGGACGGCGAGGGGGACCCAGCTGATCCGGTGGCGCAGCGACGGGTCCTTCCTGATCAGCCGCTGGACCCGGCGCTCGGCGCGGGGGTCGGCGGTGATGAAGCGGATCGGCCCGGAGACCCGCCGGACGATCTGGTCGGTCCGGTCGGGTTCGAGGAAGTCCAGGTTGTAGACGCCGGCTTCGGTGCGCGCGGTGGTGCCGTGCAGGGCGTCGAAGCAGAGGGTCCCGAGGTAGCCGCGGTAGGGACCGCGGTCGAGGATGATGGTGGTGGTGTCGGGCAGCTCGGGGAAGCGCTGCTGGGCGGCGGCGCAGACCCAGGCCTCTCTGGACGGCAGGTGCAGGTCCTGGTGGACCCAGCGCTGCGTCCAGGTCTTCTCGTTGGCGATGAGCAGGCTGGGGTGCCAGCCGGTGACGCCGCAGAGGGCCACCGTGACGACCATGACGACGACGCCGGTGAGGACACCGGCGGCGGTGGAGCCGACGCCGCGCAGCGACCAGGCGGGCCGGGGTACGGGCAGCAGCCGGATCACGGCGGCGGCGCCGACCACGAGCAGCGCGGTGGCCAGGTGGGTGGACTTGATGAAGTAGTAGCCGGGCTCGACGCCGGCGCTGGTGTTGTACTGCGCGATGCCCAGCGGCAGGGCGACGCCGACCGCCGAGACGAGCAGCCAGCGCCGCCAGGTGGGGTCGGCGCGGCGGACCTGGACAAGCAGGGCCACCCCGACGATGCCGCCCAGCCAGATGAGGGCCCGCCAGGCTTCGGTGCGGGCCTCGACCCCGCCGCCGACGGCCAGCGCCTCGGTCTGCTTGGCCCGCAGCACGCCGAGCAGGGGGGCGAGCAGGGCGAGGGGCGCGGCGACGAGGCCGACGGCGAGGACGGTGAACCAGCGGCGCAGCGCCTCCCGCCAGTGCCCGATCGCCCAGCACAGCACCAGCACGGCGGCGGGCGGGAGGAACAGGTAGTAGGTGAAGCCGATCCCGACGAGCAGCGCGGCGAGCAGGACGACCTGCTCGCGGGTACCGGCGAGCGGGCGGCCGACGAGCGCGGCGAGCAGCACGGTGAGGGCGAGCCCGAGGACCTCGGTGGGGTAGCCGGAGACGAGCAGCCGGGGCAGCTGGGTGCCGAGGATCAGCGCGCCGACGACGACGGTGAGCACGGTGCGGTGCAGCAGGTGGATGGGGCCGGAGATGCGGTGCGCGGCCCAGAGCAGCACCAGCACGAGGAGTCCGAAGCCGGCCATGATCCAGCCGGCGTAGTGGTCGACGGCGGCCGGGCCGCGGGGCGCGGTGCCGGCGGGGGTGAGGAAGCCGTCGAGCATGGCGGCCGCCAGGTGCCAGCCCTGCGGGTAGTAGAGCAGTTGGGAGAGGATCAGGTCCTTGGCGGCGGCGGGGTCGACGAAGGCGTAGCCGCCGAGGCGGCCGAGGACGTCGAAGAGCGCGAGGTGCCGAAGGTTGTCCTCGCCGCGGGCGAGGATGGTCAGCTGGTCCGCGAGGTCGGTGGCGCGCCGCCAGGGCGCGGAGAGGTAGACCAGCAGCGCGGCGGTGCCGGCGACGGGGAACGCGTCGACCACGCCGGGGCGCGGCAGGTGGGGGCGTCGGCCCAGCGCGGCGGCGGTGAGGACGACCACGGTGAGCGCGAGGCCGGTCAACGGCACCGGCCGCATGCCCCAGGGCCAGACGGCGAAGACCAGCCCGCCGGCGGTGGTGGCGCCCAGCAGCAGGGCGAGCGCGAGGACGAGCCGGTCGAGCAGGGTACGGCCGCCACGCAGGATGCTCGCGGTGGCGAGCAGCACCAGCGGGGGCAGCAGCCAGTCGCGGTGCAGGGCGTGCGTGACGACGGGTACGCCCCAGGCCGCCACGAGGGCCGCCAGCACCACCAGCACGCGGCGCCAGGGGCGCCGGGCGGGGGTGCGCGGGTGCGCGTCCTCGACCGCCGTGGTGGCCGGCGGGTCGATGACGGTGAGCTCGGACGACACGAAGCTCCTCGGACGGGTCGACGGCGGTGTCGGCAGTCTACCGACGAGTCCGGCATTCCACCCCCTGGGGACGCATCGCCCGGGTGAACGTGTCGTGACATACGAGGAAGGCCCGCGGCGAGTGCCGCGGGCCTTCGTCGTCGTCCGGTCAGAGGTACTGGCCGGTGTTGCTGGCGGTCTCGATGGACCGGCCGGCCTCGGCGCCCTTGCCGCCGGAGACGAGCGTGCGGATGTAGACGATCCGCTCGCCCTTCTTGCCGGAGATCCGGGCCCAGTCGTCCGGGTTGGTGGTGTTGGGCAGGTCCTCGTTCTCGCGGAACTCGTCGACGCAGGCGTCGAGCAGGTGCTGCAGGCGCAGGCCCTTGCGTCCGGAGGTGAGGAACTCCTTGATGGCCATCTTCTTGCCCCGGTCGACGATGTTCTGGATCATCGCGCCGGAGTTGAAGTCCTTGAAGTAGAGGACTTCCTTGTCGCCGTTGGCGTAGGTCACCTCGAGGAAGCGGTTCTCCTCGGTCTCGGAGTACATCCGCAGCACGACCGCGTCGATCATCGCCGCGACGGTGGCCTGCGGGTCACCGCCGTGCTCGGCGAGGTCGTCCGGGTGCAGGGGCAGCCCGGAGAGGATGTACTTGGAGAAGATGTCCTTGGCCGCCTCGGCGTCCGGACGCTCAATCTTGATCTTCACGTCGAGCCGGCCGGGACGCAGGATGGCCGGGTCGATCATGTCCTCCCGGTTGGAGGCGCCGATCACGATGACGTTCTCCAGCCCCTCCACACCGTCGATCTCGCTGAGCAGCTGCGGGACGATGGTGTTCTCCACGTCGGAGGAGACGCCGGAGCCACGGGTGCGGAAGACCGAGTCCATCTCGTCGAAGAAGACGATGACGGGGGTGCCCTCGCCGGCCTTCTCGCGGGCCCGCTGGAAGATCAGCCGGATGTGCCGCTCGGTCTCGCCGACGTACTTGTTGAGCAGCTCAGGACCCTTGATGTTGAGGAAGAAGCTGGTGTGCTTCTCCTCACCTCGGCGCTCGGCGATCTTCTTGGCCAGCGAGTTGGCCACCGCCTTGGCGATCAGCGTCTTTCCGCAGCCGGGCGGCCCGTAGAGCAGGATGCCCTTCGGCGGCCGGAGCTGGTGCTCGCGGAACAGCTCGGCGTGCAGGAAGGGCAGCTCCACCGCGTCGCGGATCTGCTCGATCTGCGACTGGAGGCCACCGATGTCGCCGTAGTCGACGTCGGGCACCTCCTCCAGGACCAGCTCCTCGACCTCGCTCTTCGGGATCCGCTCGTACGCGTACGCCGAGCGGGGCTCGATCATGAGCGAGTCGCCGGCCCGGATCGCCGAGCCGATCAGGGTCTCCGCGAGGTGCACGATGCGCTCCTCGTCGGAGTGCGAGACCACCAGCGCGCGGTCACCGGCGCTGCCGTCGGGACCTGCCAGGATCTCCTTGAGCATCACCACCTCACCGACCCGCTCGTAACCGAACGCGTCGACGATGTTCAGCGCGTCGTTGAGCAGGACCTCCTGGCCACGCCGCAGCTCTGCGGCGTCCAGCGAGGGCGAGACGGCGACCCGGAGCTTGCGTCCGCCGGTGAAGATGTCCACCGTGCCGTCGTCGTGCCGCGCGAGGAAGACGCCGTAGCCACTCGGTGGCTGTGCGAGGCGGTCGATCTCCTCCTTGAGCGTCACGATCTGCGCGCGAGCCTCCTTGAGGGTGCTCACGAGCCGGTCGTTGTTCTCGGTCAGCCGCGCCAACTGTGCCTGGGTGGCCGCCAGCCGCTCTTCGAGCTGCCGGACGTGTCGGGGGCTTTCGGTCAACTTGCGCCGCACCAGAGCGAGTTCCTCTTGCAGGAACGCGACCTGCGTGGAGAGATCGTGGGCTTCCTTCTCCCACCGTGCGGCGCGCGAGTCCGCGTCGTCGCTGCGTGCCACGTCCCACCTCCCCGGGGGGCTTGAACGTTCTGCCCTAACACTAGCCGCTATGAGGCCGATTCGGTCCTACGCAACGCCCTCGTCACCGAACCTTGATCGCCAAGGGTCGCCTCCGGGGCGGGTACGGCCGTTCAGGTACCGTCGGGGCGTGGGACGGGAGAACATGGGGGGTGCATCGTGGCGGAGGTCGTGACGGACCAGCTTCAGGTCTGGGTGGACCAGGATCTCTGCACGGGCGACGGGCTCTGCGTGCAGTACGCGCCGGAGGTCTTCGAGTTCGACGTCGACGGCCTGGCGTACGTCAAGGGCCCCGACGGCGAGCTGCGGCTGGCCCCGGGCAGCCGGGTCGACGTGCCGGAGCACCTGCGCCTCGAGGTGATCGACTCCGCCAAGGAGTGCCCGGGTGAGTGCATCCACGTCGTACGCGGCAGCGACGGTGTGGCGGTGGCCGGCCCGGACGCCGAGGAGGACTGACCCGCCCAGCGGGCGACGAACGGGGCCGCGGACGACGACGTCGTCCGCGGCCCCGCGCGCGTGCGGCGGCGCCCTCAGAGCACCGGGCGGCCCACCACCGAGGCGACGAGCCGGGCGAACTCCTCCAGCCGGGCGATCTGGCCGGCCCCGCCGTCGTCGAGCGTCTTGCCGAAGCGCAGCGCGTCGTGCCGGGGCGCGCCGACCATCTCGTCGCCCGGCGGCGCCTCGTCCAGCGAGGTCAGCAGCAGGTAGACGTCGATGCTGTCCACCCGGACCTCGCCGCTCTCGGCGCGGGTGAGCCGCCGCCGGCAGCCGACCTCGGTGACGGTGGAGACCGGCACCACCCGCAACGACGAGGTCATCGACCCGGGCGGCCCCTCCCCCGGCGGCACGTCCTCGCCGTGCCAGAGCACCAGCCGGCTGCCGTCGCAGACGACGACCTCCTGCCAGACCCCGTTGACCTCGTTGACGAAGCGTTCGAGGGTGAACCCGAGCACGGACGCGCCGCGCAGCACCCCACCGAGCGCCTCCAGGGCGATGTCCGGGTCCCGCAGGTAGGCCCGCGCCGCCGATTCGAGGTCCTGGTAGGGCGACCAGTCCGGGAACACCGCCGGTAGATCCCCACCGCCGAAGCCCGGCCGACTCATGCCATCTCCCCCAGGTCGCGCCGCCGACCCGCACCGGCCGGCGGAATCCGCCCGCTCACTCCCAGCCGCCCCGCTCCCCCGTCACGACGCGTCCGTCCCGCCCGCCGCGGCGGAGTCCACCTCGGCGGCCCGGGCGGCCGCGGCCTCGCGGGCCGCCGCCGCCTCGCGCAGCGCCTGCTTGCGCTCGGCGTACGCCTCGGCGCCCTTGCTGGGCTTGCGACGCCGCGGCGGGGCAGTGACGCCCGGGGCGAGCTTACGCGCGGAGACCAGGAACGCGGTGTGCGCGATCATCCGGTGGTCCGGGCGGACGGCCAACCCCTCGGCGTGCCAGTCGCGCACCAGCGATTCCCAGGCCCGCGGCTCGGTCCAGCCGCCGCGTTCACGCAGCGCCTCCACCAGCTCGGACAGCTGCGGGGTGGTGGCGACGTAGCCGATGAAGACCCCGCCGGGCAGCAGCGCCCGCTCGACCATGTCGAGGGTCTCCCACGGGGTGAGCATGTCCAGGATGATCCGGTCGAAGCCGGTCTCCGGGCAGTCGGCGACGTCGCCGACGTGCAGCGTCCAGGCCGGGTGCGGGGCGCCGAAGAAGGCCTCGACGTTGCGCCGGGCGATCTGGGCGAAGTCGTCGCGCACCTCGTAGGAGTGCAGCTCGCCGCCGGTGCCGACGGCGCGCAGCAGCGAGCAGCTCAGCGCCCCGGAACCGGCGCCCGCCTCCAGCACCTTCGCACCGGGGAAGATGTCGCCCATCGCGACGATCTGCGCCGAGTCCTTCGGGTAGATCACCTGCGCGCCGCGCGGCATGGACAGCACGTAGTCCGACAGCAGCGGGCGCAGCGCGAGGAACGCGGTGCCACCGCCGGTGGTGGTCACCACACTGCCGTCGGGCAGCCCGATCAGGGTGTCGTGCTCCAGGATGCCGCGGTGCGTGTGGAACGCCTTGCCGGGCTCCAGGACGACCGTGTGCATCCGCCCCTTCGGGTCGGTCAGCTGCACCCGGTCGCCGGGGCGGAACGGCCCCCGGTGCACCGGGGGCAGGTCTGCGACGGCGGCCGGCACCGGTGTGCCGTTCTGGGCCGGGAGAGCGGGGGGATGTGCTGCGGTCACCTGTTCATCTTCCGTGTGGGTTCGAGGACCTGGGCGAGATCCCCGATGTGCAGAACGCCGACCACATCTTCGCCTGCCGTCACCACGTACTGTGCGGCCGGGTGGCTCTGGACCGTCTCCATCACCCGCTCGCCGGACAGTCCGGCCGGCAGCGCGGGCAGCCGGTCCAGCGGGCGGGCCACCGCGTCCACCGCCACCCAGGGCCGGCGCTCCAGGGGTACGCGGTCCGCCGCGGCCGGGTCCACCAGGGCGACCGGCCGGCCGGCGCCGTCGACGACGGTGACCGCCGCCCCGGCCGGCGCCTGCGCGGCGCGCCGGCGCTGCGCCTCGGCCAACGGGGTGCCGGTGGGCACGCCGAAGACCGGCCGGGCCAGCCGGGCCAGGTCGATCAGCGGGACCCGGCGGCCGATCCGGGCGTACCGGATGGACTGGCCGGCGCCGCGCCAGAGGGTGACGGCGACCAGCAGCATCAGCGGCAGGGCCAGCGGCACCAGCAGCCGCTCGACGGTGAGCAGCACCACCAGCACCGCGGTGCCCACGGCGACCACGCGTCCCACCCAGCCGGCGACCTCGGTGGCCCGGTGCCGGTCGTGGGTGACCGCCCAGACCGCGGCGCGCAGCGCCCGGCCGCCGTCCAGCGGCAGCCCGGGCAAGATGTTGAAGAGCGCGACGATCACGTTGCTCAGCGCCAGTTGCAGGGCCAGCTGGTGGGCCAGCGTGCCCGCAGGCAGGGCCGCGGTGACGCCGACGGCGATCGCGCCGAGCACGGCGGAGACCGCCGGCCCGGCCAAGGAGACCAGCAGGTCGATCCGGGGGGTGGGCGCGTCGGTCTCCATCTCGGTGTAGCCGCCGAGCAATTCCAGGGTTATCCCGCGCACACCGATGCCGTACCGGCGGGCGGTCAGCGCGTGGCCGAGCTCGTGCAACAGCACCGAGCCGAGCAGCGAGACGACGAAGCCGAGGCCGATCAGATAGCCGCCGAGCGGGCCGAGGTCGAGCCGGTCGCGGGCGAACTCGGCGTACGCCACGGTGACCAGCAGGGTCAGCAGCAGCATCGAGACGTTGACGTGCAGCGGCACCCCGAACACCCGGCCCACGGTCAGGCCGGTACGCCGGCCGGGCCGGCGTGGCGCGCGGGTGCGGGAGTTCACCGCCCCGATGCTACGCGGTACGGATCATGCTCCGGTGCGGCGATCACCGCCCTGTCACACCGGTGCCCTAACCTTCGGGGCATGACGGCGGAACCGGTGATCGACCAGCAGGCCCCTCCCGCGGCAGCGCTGCCGGCCACCGTCCGGGCGTCGTTGTCGCCGTCACGGGCGGCGGATTTCAAGACCTGCCCGCTGCTCTACCGGTTCCGCAGCATCGACCGGCTGCCCGAGCGCCCGACCGTGGAGCAGGCTCGGGGCACCCTGGTGCACGCGGTGCTGGAGCGGCTGTTCGACCTGCCGGCCGGCGGCCGCACCCCGGACGCGGCCGGCGGCCTGGTCGCCCCGCAGTGGGACCGGCTGGTCACCGAGCAGCCCGAGCTGGCCGGGCTGTTCGACCCGGGCGACGAGGCGGGCACCGCCGAGTTCCTGCGCTCGGCGGCGGCGCTGCTGCAGGGCTACTTCGCGGTGGAGGACCCGCGCCGGCTCGAGCCGGCCGAGCGGGAGAGCCTGATCTCGGCCGTGGTCGACGAGCAGCTGCTCATCCGGGGCTACCTCGACCGCCTCGACGTCGCGCCGGACGGCGCGCTGCGGGTGGTCGACTACAAGACCGGCGGCGCGCCCCGGGAGGCGTTCGAGGCCCGCGCGCTGTTCCAGCTGAAGTTCTACGCGCTGGTGCTGTGGCGCACCCGGGGGGTGGTGCCGCGGGTGCTGCGCCTGCTCTACCTCAAGGACGCGGAGGTCTGCGACTACTCCCCCGACGCCGAGGAGCTGCTGCGCTTCGAGCGGACGGTGGTGGCGCTCTGGCAGGCGATCGAGCAGGCCACCGAGCGGCAGGACTTCCGCCCCCGGCCGAGCCGGCTCTGCGACTGGTGCAGCCACCAGGCGCACTGCCCGACCTTCGGCGGCACCCCGCCGCCGTTCCCGGACCGGTCCGCGGCGGCCGACCCGCTGCGCGACGCCCGCTCCGGCCCGGCCGCCCCCGGCGCCGACGAGTGAGTCACCCCCACCCGCGCCGGTCCGCCCGCCTGACGGCCCCGCAGCGGCACGGCACGGGCGGCCCCGGGTGCGGGTCCGCACCCGGTCCTCGCAGCTCGCCCCCGGACGGCGATCGCGAAAGGTGCACCGGCGGGCGCGTCCCCGGCCGGCGCGCCGCACCGGCTGGCGGAGGCCGTCTCCTCCCTGAGGAGGAGCCCGGGTTCACCGTCCGCGACGACCTGTCGCGCCGGGCGGCGGCTAGCGTTCCGGTATGACCGACGCACCCGCGCGATGGTGGCAGCGCCGACCGCTCGCCGGTGACGCGCTCTTCGCCGCCGCCCTGGTGCTGCTGGAGATCGCCTTCCTCCTGCTCACCCCGCCGGAGTTCTGGCCCGGGCGGATGCCGGCCGCGCTGGCCTGGAGCCTGCTCACGGCCGCCCCGGTGGCGCTGCGCCGGGTCGCCCCGTGGACGGCGGTCGGCCTGGCCGTGGCCACCCTGGCGCTGCCGGTGCTGATGAAACTCGCCCCCGGCACCCAGAGCCTGGCGTTCATGGTGCTGACGTACACGATGGCCGCGCACCGGCCGGCGCGGCAGGCGGCGCTCGCCGCGGTGCTGCTCTGGGTGCCGGTGGCGGCGGCCAACCTCATCGCCCCGCCGGAGGGGGTGCTGGCGGTGAGCCCCGGCTACCTGCTGCTGAACAACCTGCTCATCGCCCTGCTGTCGTACGCGGTGGGGCGCGCGGTGCAGGCGCGTCGCACCTCGGTGCGGGCGCTGCGGGAGCGGGCCCGGGTGGCCGAGGAGAACCAGCGTTCCCTGGCCGAGCAGGCGGTCGCCGACGAGCGCCGCCGCATCGCCCGGGAGCTGCACGACGTGGTCGCCCACCACGTCAGCGTGATGGGGGTGCTCGCCACCGGGGCGCGGCGGGTACTGCGCCGCGACCCGGACGCCGCCGACGAGGCGATCGCCACGATCGAGGACACCAGCCGGGTCACCCTGCGCGAGATGCGCCGCCTGCTGGACGTGCTGCGCACCGACGCGGAGCCGGCGGCGGACCTGACCCCGCAGCCGGGCCTGGCGGGGATCGAGGCGCTGGTGGAGCAGGTGCGGGAGGCGGGCCTGCCGGTGACGCTGCACGTCGAGGGCACGCCCGGGCCGGTCGAGGAGGGCGTGTCGCTGACGGTGTACCGGATCGTGCAGGAGGCGTTGACCAACGCGCTCAAGCACGCCGGCGAGGCCACCGCGCAGGTGCGGCTCACCGTCGCCGCCGGCTACCTGACGGTGGAGGTCACCGACACCGGGCGCGGGCCCGGTCCGGGACCCGACCGGATCGGGCACGGCCTGGTCGGCATGCGGGAGCGGGTCGGCCTCTACGGTGGGACCTTGCGGACCGGTCCGCGCCCGGGTGGCGGTTTCCGGGTCTCGGCGCGGATCCCGATGGAGCCGGTCGGGGCCTCGGCGTGACGCCGGAGCACCCGGGCGCCCGGCACGCGGGCGGCCGGGCCGTCCGGCACGACCAGCGGTACGACAGGGAGAGCTCATGAGCGACGGTACGGCGGCGGCGCGGCCGGTGCGGATCCTGCTCGCCGACGACCAGCCGCTGCTGCGTACCGGCTTCCGGATGGTGCTGGGCACCGAGGAGGACCTGGACATCGTGGCCGAGGCCGGGGACGGCCAGGAGGCGGTGGAGCTGTCCCGGCGGCTGCTGCCGGACGTGGTGCTGATGGACATCCGGATGCCCCGGATGGACGGGGTGGCGGCCACCCGGGCCATCGTCGACGCCCGGCTGCCGGTGCGGGTGCTCATCCTGACCACCTTCGACCTCGACGAGTACGTGGTGGGGGCGTTGCGCGCCGGGGCGAGCGGCTTCCTGGCCAAGGACGTGCCGGCCGAGGACCTGGTCACCGCGATCCGCACCGTCGCCGCCGGGGAGGCGGTGGTCGCGCCGCGCATCCTCAAGCGGCTGCTGGACCGCTTCGCCGACGTGCTGCCCGACCCGGCGGCCACCCCGCCGAAGGCGCTCAACACGCTCACCGAACGGGAGCGGGAGGTGCTGGTGCAGGTCGCGCGGGGGCTGTCCAACGCCGAGATCGCCGCGGCGCTGTCGGTCAGCGAGACCACCATCAAGACCCACGTCGGGCACGTGCTGACCAAGCTGCGGCTGCGCGACCGGGTGCAGGCGGTGGTGCTGGCGTACGAGTCGGGCCTGGTGCGCCCGAAGGCGTGAGGCGGCTACGTCGCGCAGCGTGCGCGGAAAGCCGCCGGCGGGGCGACGGCGCGGTTGTCGTCGTCACCTACCGTCACAAAAGACGGCGCGGCGCGGTTGACCATGACGTGACGTCAGGTCCTAGCGTCGGTTTCGCCGCCGTCCCGGCGGGTGGAAACACGTTCGACCGGCCGTCGGCTCAGGGGCAACCCTGAGCCGGGCTCCGGGCCGACCCGCAGCGGGAAATCCGCACCGGGTCCGCCCCTGGGCGGACGGATCCGGCGGGCACGGCACGGAGGATTGGACCAGCCCCACCGACCAAGCGGGGGCGGCGGGGACACCGCAGATAAAGACGGAAGAGGTAGATGACGTGACCGCGACGGTAGGCCGGCAGGCGCAGGCCGCGGCCAGGGCCAGCGACGTGTGGAAGGTGTACGGCAGCGGCGAGGCGCAGGTCGCCGCGCTGCGGGGGGTGAGCGCCGAGTTCGAGCGCGGCCGGTTCACGGCGATCATGGGTCCCTCGGGTTCCGGCAAGTCGACGCTGATGCACTGCCTGGCCGGGCTGGACTCGGTCACCCGGGGCACGGTGCACATCGGCGACACCACGGTGACCGGGCTCGGCGACGCCGGCCTGACGAAGCTGCGGCGGGACAAGGTCGGTTTCATCTTCCAGCAGTTCAACCTGCTGCCGACGCTGACCGCGCAGGAGAACATCCTGCTGCCGCTCTCCATCGCCGGCCGCAAGCCCGACCCGGCCTGGTACGACACCGTCATCGACACGGTGGGGCTGCGGGACCGGCTGGGGCACCGCCCGGCGCAGCTCTCCGGCGGTCAGCAGCAGCGCGTCGCGTGCGCCCGGGCGCTGGTCGCCCGGCCCGAGGTGATCTTCGCGGACGAGCCGACGGGTAACCTCGACTCCCGCTCCGGCGCGGAGGTGCTCAACTTCCTGCGCAACTCGGTACGCGAGCACGGCCAGACCATCGTGATGGTCACCCACGACCCGACCGCCGCCGCGTACGCCGACCGGGTGATCTTCCTCGCCGACGGCCAGATCGTCTCGGAGCTGATCGAGCCGACCGCCGACACCGTGCTGGACACCATGAAGAAGCTCGACACCCCGGCCGAGGTGGCGCGCTGATGTTCCGCGCGACGTGGAAGAGCCTGCTGGCGCGCAAGGTGCGCCTCATCCTCTCCGGCCTGGCCGTGGTGCTGGGCGTCATGTTCGTCTCCGGCGCGTTCGTGCTCACCGACACGCTGGGCCGCTCCTTCGACGCGGTCTTCGCCGACGCGTACGAGGGTGTCGACGTCAACGTCTCCGCCAAGCCGAAGATCGCCCTCAGCGAGACCGAGGGTGAGCAGGTGGCCGCGGCGATGCCGGCCGCGGCGCTGGAGAAGGTACGCACGGTCGGCGGGGTGGCCGAGGCGACCGGGATCGTCGCCGCCGACGGCGCCCGGCTGATCGGCAGCAACGGCAAGGTGGTCACCTCGTTCGGGCCGCCGCAGCTCGGTGAGAACTGGGTGGGCGAGAACGACCTGGTGAAGCTGCGCGAGGGCCGCGCGCCGCGCGCCGACGACGAGATCGTCGTCAACGGGGCGCTGGCCCAGGCGGCGAAGGTGAAGGTCGGCGACCGGGTGGGCGTGCTGACCCTGGAGCCGAAGAAGGAGTTCACCATCGTGGGCGTCTTCGGTTACAGCGGTGACCGGGACTCCCTGGGCGGGGCCAACGAGGTCGCCTTCACCACCCCGGTGGCGCAGCGACTGATGCTCGGCGAGCCGGACGTCTTCACCAACATCAGCGTGAAGGCCGCCGACGGGGTGAGCGCGGCGGCGCTGCGCGACGACATCGCGGCCGCCGTCGGCGCGGACTACGAGGTCAAGACCGGCGAGCAGCTCTCCGCCGACGCCTCGGCGGGGCTGAAGGAGGGGCTCTCCTTCTTCAACAAGATCCTGCTCGGCTTCGCCGCGGTGGCGCTGCTGGTCGGCACCTTCCTCATCCTCAACACCTTCTCGATCATCGTCGCGCAGCGGACCCGGGAGCTGGCCCTGATGCGGGCCATCGGGGCCAGCGGCCGGCAGATCATCGGCTCGGTGGTGCTGGAGGCCATCGCGGTGGGCCTGATCGCCTCCGTGCTCGGCCTGGCCGCCGGCATCGGGGTGGGCGCGCTGCTGGCGTACCTGTTCGGCAAGCTCGCCGGCGGGCTCGCCCTGGCTGGCATCGGCGTGCCGGCGGCGGCGGTGATCGGTGCGTTCTCGGTGGGTCTGGTGATCACCGTGGTGGCGGCGCTGCTGCCGGCGCTGCGGGCGTCGCGCATCCCGCCCATCGCGGCGATGCAGGACGTGGCCACCCCGGACCGCCCGCTGACCAAGGTGACGGTGGCCGGCGCGATCGTCACCGCGATCGGCGCCGCGCTGCTCTTCCTCGGGCTCAGCGGCAACGCCGGGGACAACACCCTGACCACCATCCTCGGCGGGGTGCTCTTCGCCTTCATCGGGGTGGCGCTGCTGACCCCGCTGATCAGCCGGCCGGTGGTGTCCCTGCTCGGGGCGATCTTCTCCTGGTCGGTGCCGGGCAAGCTGGGCCGGCTGAACTCCGGCCGCAACCCGCGCCGCACCGCGATCACCGCGGCCGCGCTGATGGTCGGCATCGCGCTGGTCACCGGCGTGACGGTGATCCTCGACTCGGCCAAGGGCAGCATCGGCAAGCTGGCCGAGAACCAGATCAAGGCCGAGCTGGTGATCGCCGGTTCGCAGACCGGTCCCCGCCCGCCGAGCTTCGACCGGGCGGTGCTGGACAAGGTGGCGGCCATCCCGGGCGTGCGGCTGGTCGACGGCGAGTACGGCGACATGGCGGTGATCGGCGGCGAGCGCACCTGGGCGGCGGCGTCGAGCGACCCCGCGGCGTTGCAGCAGATCTTCGGGGCGAAGGCCACCGCCGGTGACATCAGCCGGCTCGGGCCGGACCAGATGATGTTCAGCTCCGACACCGCCAAGTCGCGCAACGTGTCGGTCGGCTCCCAGGTGACGGTGCAGCTGTCGCGGGGCGAGCCCCGCACCTACACGGTCAGCGGGATCTACGAGAGCTCGCAGTTCACCAACCCGGTGCTGCTGCCGGCGGCAGCGGCGAAGGACTTCGCCGTCCCGCAGCCGAACATGGCCTTCATCCAGCTCGCCCCCGGCACCCAAGTCGCGGACGTGCAGCCGCAGGTCGAGACGCTGCTCGCCGACAGCCCCGAGGTGTCGGTGGCCGACCGGGCCGCCTTCATCAAGCAGCAGACCAGCCAGCTCGACACCCCGCTGCGGATGATCCAGATCCTGCTGGCGCTGGCCATCGTGATCGCGGTGCTCGGCATCATCAACACCCTGGCCCTGTCGGTGCTGGAGCGGACCCGCGAGCTGGGCCTGCTGCGGGCGATCGGACTGCGCCGGGCGCAGACCATGCGGATGATCACCGTCGAGGCGGTGGTGATCTCGATCTTCGGCGCGCTGCTCGGCGTGGTGGTCGGCACCGGCCTCGGCGCCGCGGTGGTCGAGGCGCTCAAGGACGAGGGCATCACCGACCTGGTCCTGCCCTGGGGCCAGATGGGGCTCTTCCTCGGGCTGGCCGCGATCATCGGGGTGATCGCCGCGGTGCTGCCCGCGGTGCGCGCCGCGCGGATCAACGTGCTGGGCGCCATCGCCCACGACTGATCCGCGGCACGTCACGACGAAGGGGCCCCGCCGACCGGCGGGGCCCCTTCGCACGTAGGTCAGGCCGGTGGCTCGCCGAGCAGCGCCGCCAGCAGCTCCAGGTCCGCCGCGGTCAGGCTCTCCACCTGGTGTACGCCCTCGATCGGCGCGATCGGCACCTCCACCGGCACCGCCAGCACCGCCGCCCCGGCGGCGAGCGCACTGGCCACCCCGGTCGCGGAGTCCTCGATCGCCACGCACCGGCCGATCGGCACGCCCAGCAGCTTGGCGGCGGTCAGGTACGGCTCCGGGTGCGGCTTGGCGAGGTCCACCTCGTCGCCGCAGACCACCGCGTCGAAGCTGTCCCGCCCGAGGGTGTCCAGCGCCACCTCGACCAGCGGACGCCCGCTGGAGGTGACCAGCGCGGTGGGGATGCCGGCGGCGCGTACCGCCCGCAGCAGGGCCATCGCCCCGGGCCGCCAGCGCAGCCCGGTACGGAACAGCTCCAGGATGCGCGCGTTGATCCAGTCGATGCTGACCTGCGGGTCGCGCTCCGGCTGGCCGAGGTCGTCGTGCACGATCCGCATCGACTCGGCCATGCTGGTGCCGATCACCGCGCGGCGCGCGGCGTCGGAGAGGGTGCCGCCGTACTCGGCTGCCAGCTCGCGCAGCGCGACGTCCCACAGCTTCTCGCTGTCGACCAGGGTGCCGTCCATGTCGAAGAGCACGGCGGCGGGGTGTGGGCTGCTCAGCGGAGGCCTCCTCGGGCGGGAACGGGGTCGGGGCGATCCTCTCAGCCCGGCCTGGACCGCTCCGGGCCGTCCCCGCCGAAGGTGACCTGGGCGATCCCGTTCAGCCGAGGTCGCAGGCGGTTAGGGAGTTCTCGTAGCCCCGGAAGAACGAGTCGGTGCGCTGTTCGGCGGTGCCGTGCGAGCCCTCCGCGAACCACGGCTGGTCGGGGTCGTCGCCGACGGCGAGCAGCCCCTCGCGGAACTCGTCGAGGTCACCGTCGTCAAGCTTCAGGACGCCTGAACGGACCGAGTCACCCAGGTACGCCCCGGCCATGCAGTCGGCCTGCAACTCCTGCTGGATGGTGAAGCTGGAGCGGATGCCGAGGCGGGCCTGGATGCCGTGGGCGTACTCATGGCCGAGCAGGTAGAACACGAACGCGTCGCCGACCTGCCGGAACGCGGCCACCGACCAGTTGACGTCGTAGGCGATGAAGTCACCGCGGGAGCAGTAGACGGCGTTGTTGCGCGGCAGCGCCTGACCGCCGCAGGCCACCTCCCCCTCCCGCTGGTAGGGGACGATCCGCCGGATCGGGCGGAACTGCTGACCGGAGGCCTTGAACTGGGCCGCCCAGTAGCGCTCGGCGACGTCCACGGCCTCGCCGATGTCGGTCTTGAACTCCTCGACACTGGTGGTGCCGTCGGCCCGGGTGGTCTGCGCACCCGGCGAGGCGGCCTGCCGGGACTGCTGCGGCGCGGGTTCCCATGGCTGCTGCGGCCCGCTCTCCGACACCCCGCCGACGGCGCACCCGGCCGCCACCACCAGCGCCACCACCGCCGCCGTGAGCGAGCCACGCGACTGCCGTACCGAGCGTGCCGTCACAGGTGCCTCCCAGGCGTCGCGGCCGATGCGGTCGCTGTACCCCGACCGTGGATTGATCATGCCGGGCGGCGCTCGCCTGGACCATGGGCGGACGGCCGGTGCTCAACTGTCCCGGAGGTCGAACAGCGCCACCGCCCGGTCGGGGTCCAGGTGAAGCTGGAGGTGCCGGGTGCCCCCGTAACCCTCGTCGTAGCGCACGCTGTGCCGCCACCGCACGCCCGCCGGCACGTACGGCGACAACCCGGGCCAGACCGCCGGCTGGATGGCCGCCGGCTCCCAGGGGTACGCGGCGGCCAGCGCCCGCGCGTCGGCCGGGCGTAGCCGCACCACCCCCTGGTACCTCCAGTCCGTCGGCCCCGGGACTCGGGAGCACGGGTTCGCCGGGGTGTCGACCTGCCAGTGCACGTCGAGGAACTCGCCGAGGCCGGGCACCTGCTCGGCGGGAAACCCGCGCTCGGTGCGAATCTTGGCCCTGTCCTCGGCCAACTGGTAGGGACAGGCCAAATCGGCGGCGAGCGCCCCGCCAGCCAGCCAGGCGACGCCGCCGCAGGCAGCCAGCAGCACCAGGATCGGAACGGCGGCCAGCAGCCACGGCACCCGACGGGTCCACCTCGTCACCGGCGAAGGATAACGATCATCAGGACTGGCGCTCGGCCCGACCGTGTATGTCGGCCTGCGAGACGTGCCGGACCTGCTCGTAGCGCTGCTGCCGCACCACCGCCGCCTGCCGGGCGACCGGGTCCTCCGCGGAGGCCGTGCGCTCCCGGTCCCGCCAGGCGACCCACCCGACTGCCGCCGCCACCACCGCGCCGAACGCCCCGAGTATCACCCACACTTCCATGGATCCACGGTAGACCCGGGACGCTAGGCTGCCCGCCCATGACGGGGACCAGTTTCGACGATCACGAACGGGAACGCTGGGCCGGACGCGCGGCAGCGTACGAGCGCACTTTCGCCCGGCTCTGTGCGTACCCGGCAGCGGTGCTGCTGGACGCGGCGGGTGCCGGGGCCGGCATGCGGGTGCTCGACGTGGGCACCGGGACCGGCACGGTCGCGGCGCTCGCGGCAGGGCGCGGCGCGACGGTGGTCGCGGTGGACGCCGAGCCGTCGATGCTGGCCGCCGCCCGTCGGTCCGTACCCGGCGCCGCGCTGGTCCGCGCCGCCCTGCCGCACCTGCCGCTGCCCACCGGCGCAGTGGATGCCGCCGTGGCCAACTTCGTGCTCAACCACGTCGGCGACCCGGCCGCCGCGGTGGCCGGGCTGCGCCGCACGGTACGCCCCGGCGGCCGGATCGCCGTCACCGTCTGGCCCTCGCCGCAGCCGCCCCTGCAACGGCTCTGGGGTGAGGTGTTCGCCGACGTGGACGGTGGTGAGCTGCCGAGGGTGGCGGCGGAGCGCGACTTCCCGCGCACCGAGGAGGGGCTGACGGGCCTGCTCGCCGGGGCAGGGCTCGACGACGTGCGGTGCCGGACGCTGACCTGGACGCACCGGGCCGACCCGGACGAGTGGTGGAGCGGCCCGGCCAGCGGCCTCGGCATCCCGGGGCTGCTGCTGCAGCGGCAGCCGCAGGCGACCCGTGAGGCACTGCGCCGCCGCTACCTGCAACTGTCCGCCCGCTACCGGGACGCCGACGGGCTGCTCGCCCTGCCCACCGCCGCGCTGCTCGCCTCGGGTGTGGTGCCCTGACCTGCGCCGGCTAACGGGCTCGGGCCCAGGTCAGGAAGCGTTCGGTGAGGTTCTCCGGCACGGCCTGCCCATTGAGCTGGGAAAGCTGTGCGCCCGCCTCGGCCATCAGCGTGCTCAGGTAGACCAGCAGCGCGGTGCGGTCCTCGCGGTACTCGACCAACAGCGCCAACCGCGCCGGCTGGCAGGGCCACTCCGCGCCGCAGGCCCGACACCGCCAGAGCGGGCGCATCGGCAGGTGCGGTCGAAGCGGCCGGCTCACCGTCCCACCACTGTGCGAGCCGCCCGGAGGAGCGCGAAACGCTCCCGTGCGTCCATCGAGGCGTCCGGGCGCACGGTCCGGCCGTGCAACCCGGACGAGGCCGCGCCCTCGATCAGCCGCCGGTGGAGGACGGCCGAGACCGGGAAGGGAGCGGTCTTACGGCTTGGCGGGTGGGCGATGGCAGCGAATCGCATCGGCAACTCTCCTCTGTGTGCGGAGCTGGCACGCCGTACTCGATCGCCACCTTGCCAAGCGTTGCCGGATCAACACACTGCGTTGCACTATGTACCTGGGACATCAGTGACGATCGGTGCGGGGAGCAGGATGAATCGGGCGGTGCAGGTAGCCATGGCCGAGGCCGGTGAGACTGCCGACAGCCTCGCAGCGCAGGTCGGCGTCGATCCGAAGACAGCTGCTCGCTGGGTGAGCCAGGGGCGGATACCGCAGACCCGGCACCGTTCACAGGTCGCGGCGATTCTCGGCAAGGACATATTGGAGCTGTGGCCAGATGTACTGAAGCGGCGAGAGCCAGCTTGGTTCCGTCCCTGGGCAGAGATCGAGCGGGAAGCGTCCGGGCTGCGATGGTACGAGTCCGCTGTCCTGCCCGGTTTGCTACAGACCGAGGACTACGCCCGTGCCGTCCTGGCGAGTGGACCGTTGATGGCAGAGGCGGAGAGCTACGTCGAGAACCGCCTTCGTCGGCAGGCCGCCGTCTTCGACCGTCCACGGCCACCGCTGGCGGTCTTCGTGATCGACGAAGCGGCGCTTCGACGCGGAGACCCGGACGTCATGCACCCGCAAATGGACCACCTGATCAGGATGGCGCAGCGGCCCAGCGTCATGGTGCACGTGCTGCCATTACGCGCTGGGCTCCATCCCGGCCAGGCGGGACCGTTCATCATCGCGACGACACCGGATGGTGAGGAGGTCGGCTACCTGGACGACCAGTCGGCCGGTCGCATCACCAACGACATTGCTCCCCTGTGGGCGGTCTGGGATACCGTCAGGTCGGTGGCGCTTCCGCGCGACCAGACCATCGATCTCCTGAAAGCACGAGCATGGATGACCTGACCGGCGCGCGGTGGCGTACCAGCTCCCGCAGCAGCTCCAACGGCGGCGCCTGCGTGGAGGTCGCTGACAACCTCCCCGGCGTCATCCTCGTCCGCGACACGAAGGACCGCGCGGGCGGCACCCTGGCCTTCAGCCACGCCGCCTGGCAGGCGTTCGTCACTCGGGTCACCGCCCGGCCCTGACCTGTTGTCCGGCTCGGCCCGGCGGCTCCGACGTTCCCGGTGACGGCCCACCCGGGCCCACCGAGAGGAGCGACACCGTGAAGTACATGATCATGCTGTACGGCTCGCAGCGCGACTACGACGCAATGGCGGGCCGCCCCGGCGACAACCCGCCGCCGATGTCGCCGGAGCAGGTCGCGGCGATGCACGCCCACATGGAGGCGGTGCACAAGGAGATCGCCGAGTCCGGCGAGCTGGTGGACGGCCGGGGCCTGACCGCTCCGGTGCACGCCCGGCGGGTGCAGCTGCGCCAGGGCGCGCCCGTGGTGACCGACGGCCCGTACCCGGAGACGCAGGAGGTGCTGGCCGGCTTCACGATCGTGGAGTGCGACAGCTTCGACCGGGCCACCCAGATCGCCGCCCGGTTCGTCAACCCGGACGCCGAGGGCGAGTACGTGGACGTGCGGCCGGTCGCCGAGGGCATCGAGGACCTGAACGGCTGATGAGCGCCGAAGCCGTCGAGGACCTGCTGCGGCACCTGACGCCGCAGGTCCTCGGCGCGGTGGTGCGCCGCTACGGGCACTTCGACGCCGCCGAGGACGCCACCCAGGAGGCGCTGCTGGCGGCCGCGACCCGGTGGCCCGTCGACGGCGTACCCGATGATCCGCGCGCCTGGCTGATCACCGTGGCCGCACGGCGCCTGACCGACCTGCTCCGCAGCGAACAGGCCCGGCGGCGGCGCGAGGACGACGTCGCCCGGCGGCTGCCGCCCGAGCAGTGGCTCGCTCCCCCGGCGGACCGGCGGGCCCCCGACGACGACAGCCTGGTGCTGCTCTTCCTCTGCTGCCATCCCGAGCTGCCACCGGCGGCGCAGATCGCGCTGACCCTGCGGGCCGTCGGCGGGCTGAGCACCGCCGAGGTGGCCCGGGCGTTCCTGGTCCCGGAGCCCACGATGACCCGCCGGATCACCCGCGCCAAGCAGCGCATCCGCGACAGCGGCGTGCCGTTCGGCCTGCCCACCGGCACCGACCGGGAGGCCCGGCTGGCCGCCGTCCGGCACGTGCTCTACCTGATCTTCAACGAGGGGTACGCCAGCACGTCCGGGCCGCTGCTGCGCCGGGTCGACCTGTCCGGCGAGGCGATCCGGCTCACCCGGATGCTGCACCGGCTGCTCCCCGACGACGCCGAGGTGACCGGCCTACTGGCGTTGATGCTGCTCACCGACGCCCGCGGCCCGGCCCGCGTGGGGCCGGGCGGTGAGCTGGTCCCGATGGCCGAGCAGGACCGCAGCCGCTGGCGCGCCGACCAGATCGCCGAGGGCGTCGCCCTGGTCAGCGCGGTACTGCCGCGCGGCGACGTCGGGCCGTACCAGGTGCAGGCGGCGATCGCGGCGGTGCACGACGAGGCCCCGAGCGCGGAACAGACCGACTGGCCGCAGATCGAAGCGCTCTACGAGGTGCTGACCGGTCTGTCGGACAACCCGGTGGTGGCGCTCAACCACGCGGTGGCGGTGGCGATGGCCCGCGGCGCGCCCGCCGGGCTCGACCTGCTCGCCGGGCTGGCGGACGACCCACGGCTCGCCGGTGACCCGCGGCTGCCCGCCGCCCGCGCGCACCTGCTGGAACGCACCGGCGACCTCGACGCGGCACGGTCGGCGTACGAGGAGGCGGCGCGACGGTCGATGAACCTGCCGCAGCAGCGCTACCTGTACGGGCGCGCCGCCCGCCTGGCCGAGGCCGGTTGAGCCGGTCTCACCACTGCCCGCCGGGCACCAGCACCCGGGTGGCCTGCGGCAGCGTGGTCAGCACCCGGCGGCTGTCGCTGCCCGGCTCGACGGCGACCAGCTCGGTGCGCCCCTTCGCCCAGCGGGTCAGCACGATGTCGGCGCCGACGGTGCCCTCGTACCCTTCGGCGACGCCGGACCCGAGCAGGGCGAGATCGATCCGCCCGGCCGGCTCCCCGGCGGGGACGGCCACCCCGATCAGCGCAGTCGCCGGGATCGCCGGCGCCCCCTCGGGCAGGTCGGTCGGCTGCAGGTCCCGGCGGCCGACCTGCAACCAGACCCGGGCCGGCGTCCCGCCGCCGTACAGCAGCGGCACGATCGCGTTGAAGGACTCGCCGGGACCCAGCTGCCCGGGCCGCAGCACCGGCACGGTCCGGGTGGCGCCGGTGGCGAGGTCGCGCACCGTGACGGCCAGCTCCGGCGGGGCCGTGGCGCCCGGAGCAACCGGAGTCAGGTCGACCAGGACGAGGTGCCGGCCGTCGACGAGGGTGACCACGTCGGTCAGCGGGGTGGCCGCCACGTCCAGCCGGCGCAGCGTCCCGTCGCGCATGGAGAGCACCGAGAAGGCGCGGCTCGACTGCGACAGCTCGGCGAGCACGACGGCACCCGAGTCGGTGGACCAGCGCCACAGCGCGTACCCGGTCGGCACCGCCCGCTCCGTGGTGTCGGTCAGGTCCCGGATCCACCACTGGCCGCCGCGGCGTACGGCCAGCCACCGGCCGTCCGGGGACAGCGACTGGTTCACCGGGCCGAGCTCGGCCGGGGTACGGCCCACCCGGAACTGCTCGCCCGAGCGGGTGACCAGGTGGATGTCGCGTTGCCGCATGGGCCGGGCCGCCTCACCGGCGGCGTCCGGCGGCTGGACGTCGTACAGGAAGGCGGCCGGTCCGACCGCGCGGCCGGCTGGCAGGTCCGCCAGGGCGGGCGGCGGATCCAGCCGGGCCGGCAGCCGGGCCGGCAGGTCCCGGGGCGCCACGGCGGGCGCGCCGGCCTCCCCCGCCGACGGGCCGTCGGTGCGCGGTCGCAGGCCCAGCAACCCGACCGCGCCGCCGAGCAACGCCCCGGCCATGAGCACCGCGAGCCACCCGCGCCCGCTTCCCCGTCGTGGCGCCGGTTCCTCCACCGTGGATGCCATCCCCGTCTCCCCCGTTCCCGCAGGCGGTCGCCGCCGCCTGCGGGCACAGCGAAGCCGAGGCCGGCGGCGCCGTCAACGGCGTGCCGTGATTCGACGCCCGATGTCTACCTGATCGAGACCGGTCAGGGGCGCGGCGCGGGTTGCACCCGGAACACCGGATGCCGGGCGGCGACCGCGGCGAACTCCGCCGGCGGGGCGCGGCGGTCGACCCGCAGGTGTGGCCGGGCGACCGGGGTCAGCTCGAGGTAGCGGCGCAGGATCGGGGGTCGCCGCGCCACGTCGATCTCCCGCAGCAGGACGTGCTCCCGCACGCCGTGGCGCAGCACCGCCCGCCCGCCCGCCGCCCGCACGTTGCGCACCCAGTCGGCGTGCTCCCCCAGCATGGACACCAGGTAGCGGTCGCCGTCGACGTCGGCCACCACCACCGGTACGGCGATCCTCCGGCCGGTGCGCCGCCCGCGTACCTCCAGGGTGACCGCACGGCGCGGGGCGAGCACCCCGGTGGCGAACTGAGCGGCGTCCACCCGGTGCAGCACTCGCGCCAGCCGGCCGGGACGGTCGCCGGGGTACATCCGGCGCATGCCCTCGTACAGCAGCTCCACGATCCGGCGCACGCCCACCTCCCACCGTCCCTGCGTCGAGTCTGCGCGCCGAGGGCCGGTCGTCGCAGCGGTGTCGCTGATGCGGATGCCGTCCCACGTCGCCGGGGCGGGTCAGCGGGTGGCGAGCACCTCCCGCAGGCGGGCGGCGAATCGCGGCGGGTCCTCGGCGAAGCCGACGTGCCCGCCGGGGAACATCGTCGGCGCGACACCCAGCGCCTCGGCCAGCGCCCGCGAGGTGCGGTCACAGACTTCGCCGGTCGACTCCTCACCCAGGCCGACGATGACCCGGGTCGGCCCCTCGCGCAGGGCGGCGACGTCCGGCTCGAACCGGGTCGTGCCGGCGATCATGTGTACGTACTGGAAGTGCTCGTCGGCGGCGGCCTGCGGCTCGGGCTCGCCGCCGAACATGGCCTGGACGACCTCCTCGGGCAGCGCGATGTTCGCGGTGGCGAGGAACTGCCGCCCCGCGCCCAGCCGATCGCCGGCGAGGTACGTGGCGACCATGGCGTCCTCCCGGGCGAAGAGCTCCTCCCGGTCGTCGAGCAGGCCGAGCAGCGGCGGCTCGTGGGCGATGACGGTGTGCGCCCGCTCCGGGTGGGCCTGGGCGAGGGCGAGGACGGTGACCGCGCCGCCGCTGGAGCCGAGCACCGCGGCCGGGCCCGCGTCGAGGTGGGCGATCAGCCGGGCGACGTCGTCGGCGCGCAGCTGCGGGGTGGAGTCCTGGTGCGGGTCGTGCAAGCGGCTGCGGTTGATGCCGCGCGGGTCGGTGGTGAGCACCGTGTGGTCGGCGGCCAGCAGGTCGGCCAGCGGCGCGAACGCCTCGGCGTCCATCGGGGCGGCGACCAGCGCCACCAGCGGCCCCCGGCCGCGTACCTCGTAGTGCAGCCGGCCGTCGGGGACCTCCAGGGTCGCGGTGCTGACGGATGTGGTGGACGTGCTGCTCATCGGTTCCTCCCGGTCGTGGCGTGCGCGTTCGGGATGCAGACTCCCGCCGTACGGCAGAATCGTCGCTCGTGAGCCTTGTTTCTCCGCGCGTCGCCGACGGCGCCGCCGGCGCGGCGCTGGATCGGGCCCGCGCGGGCGACCAGGACGCCTTCGCGGAGCTGGTGGCGCCGCTGCGCCGCGAGCTGCACGCGCACTGCTACCGAATGCTCGGCTCCGCGCACGACGCCGACGACGCCCTGCAGGAGGCGCTGCTGCGGGCATGGCGCGGGCTGCCGCGCTTCGAGGGGCGCAGCTCGGTGCGCTCGTGGCTGTACACGGTGGCCACCCGCACCTGCCTCGACGTCGTGGCCGGCCGGGGCCGCCGGGCGCTCCCGGTCGACCTCGGCCCGTCCAGCGACCGGGCGGTGCTCGACGGTGTGCCCGCCGGTCACGTCGCCTGGCTCGGCCCCTACCCCGACGGCGGGCTGACCGGCGGTCCGGCCGCCCCCGACGCCCGCTACGAGCAGCGGGAGGCCGTCGAGCTGGCCTTCGTCGCGGCGTTGCAGCACCTGCCGGGCAACCAGCGGGCCGCGCTGCTGCTTTTCGAGGTGCTGGGGTTCTCCGCCGCCGAGATCGCCGCCATGATGCGCACCTCGGTCACCTCGGTGAACTCCGCGCTGGCCCGCGCCCGGCGGCTCGTCGCCGACCGGGTGCCCCCGGCCAGCCAGCAGCAGACCCTGCGCAGCATCGACGACGCCCGGCTGCGGGAGATCGTCACCGGCTACGCCACCGCCCTGGAGAACGGCGACACCGAAGCCCTGGTCGCCCTGCTGACTGAGGACGTCACCTGGTCGATGCCGCCGTTGCCGCACTGGTACCGGGGGCTGGCGGCGGTCGGCGACTTCGCCCGCGAGCTGCCGATGACCCGCTGCGGGAGCTGGCAGCACCGCACGACCAGCGCGAACGGGCAACCGGCGGTGGCGTCGTACCTGCGCACCGACGACGTCGGGGCGTACCGGGCGTGGTCGATCAACGTGCTGACGCTGCGCGACGGGCGGATCGACGCGATCACGTCGTTCCTCGGGGCCGAGCACTTCCCCGGGTTCGGGCTTCCCGACTCGCTGCCGACCCATCGATGAGGATGTTGACGCTTTAGTTAATACTCCTTAAGATTTGCCTTCCTCGAGGAGCCCGTCCCTGTCCTGCTCGTACGCCCGTTCCGGCGGCTGTCCCACCCAGCGCCGGCCGGGGCGGCAGGACGCCGCGCCCCGCCCAACGGGAGGCCCTCGATGTCCTCACCACGTCCCCGCCGTCTCCGCGCCCTGGCCGCCGGACTGCTCGCGCTGATCACTGGCGGCGCGGCCCTCACCCTGGCCCCGGTCCCGGCCGAAGCCGCGGTCCTGCCCAACAACTTCAAGAGCGTCGGCTACATGCCGTCCTGGGCCGGCAACGTCAACACGGTCCAGTACAGCAAGCTCACCCACATCAACTACGCATTCGTGCTGCCCAACAACGACGGCAGCCTGCGGCCGGTGGAGAACCCCGGCAAGCTCTCCTCGCTCGTGTCGCTCGCGCACGCCAACAACGTCAAGGTGTCGATCGCTGTCGGCGGTTGGAACGACGGCAACGACTCCGCGTTCGAGGCGCTCGCCGCCAACTCCGGCACCCGCAGCGCGTTCGTCAACAACGTCGTCAACTTCGTCAACCAGTACAACCTCGACGGCGTCGACATGGACTGGGAGTACCCCGACCCGGGCGCGTCGGCCAACAACTACTCCCTGCTGATGCAGCAGCTCAGCAGCGCACTGCACAGCCGCGGGAAACTCCTCACCGCCGCCGTGGTCGCGGAGGGCTACTACGTCGACGGCGTACCGAGCGCGGTGTTCGGCTACGTCGACTGGCTCAACATCATGGCGTACGACGGTGGCAGCCCGCACGCCAACTACGACTGGTCGGTCAGCAGCATGAACCTGTGGAAGTCGCGCGGCCTGCCCGCCGGCAAGGCGGTGTTCGGAGTGCCGTTCTACAGCCGGCCCGGCTACTACACCTACTCCGCGCTGGTCAGCATGGACCCGGCCAACGCCAATCGGGACTGCACGACCGTCGCAGGCGTACAGCAGTGCTACAACGGCATCCCGACAGTCAAGCGCAAGACCCAGTGGGCACTGGCCAACGCCGGCGGCATGATGAACTGGGAACTGTCCCAGGACACCACCGGCTCGACCTCGCTGGTCAGCGCGATCTACGACACCGTCATGGGCGGCACGAGCCCGGGCGGACCGACCGGCCCGATCACCGGCATCGGCGGCAAGTGCGTCGACGTCGCCGCGGCGAACACGGCCAACGGCACCCCCATCCAGCTTTACACCTGCAACGGCACCGCCGCGCAGACCTGGACGGTGGCCACCAACGGCACGCTTCGGGCCCTGGGCAAGTGCGCCGACGTGACCAGCGGCTCCACCGCCAACGGAGCCAAGGTCCAGCTGTGGGACTGCAACGGCACCGGCGCCCAGGTCTGGCAGGCACAGGCCAACGGCACGCTGCGCAACCCGCAGTCGAACAAGTGCCTGGACGCCACCGACAACAGCTCCGCCAACGGCACCCGGCTGCAGATCTGGGACTGCTTCGGCGGCGCCAACCAGGTCTGGCGCCTACCGGCCTGACCCACCACCGGCCGCCGTCCGCGCCTGCCTGGCACGGACGGCGGCCGCGCGCTTGCCGACAGGACCACCCGCGACGGTACGCAGGGCGAAGCGCTCAACGGACCTGCTGGTACGAACCCACCGGCCGGTGACCGGCGCAGCGCGAACGCGGCTTCCGCAGGCGGCGCGGGCCTACCCCACGCGGCCGAGGAAGGCCAGCACCCGTTCGGTGAGCAGCGCGGCGGCCGGCTCGTCGTAGGAGGAGAGGCTGGAGTCGGCGAAGAGGTGCTGCGGACCCGGGTAGAGGAACAGCTCGGCGTCCGGGGTCGCCGCGACGAGGGCCTGGGCGGCATCGAGGTCCCCCTCGTCGACGAAGAACTCGTCGGCGTCCATCCCGTGCACCTGCACCGGTACTCCGGCCGGCCATTTCCCGCCGAACTCCGAGGTCGGGATGCAGCTGTGGAACAGCAGGGCGCCCTTCGCGCCCGGCCGGGTCTGGGCCAGCAGCTGTGCCGATATGACCCCGAGCGAGAACCCGGCGTACACAAGCCCCGCGGGCAGCCCCTCGGCCGCGAGCCGGCCGCGCTCCATGACCACGTCGAACCCGACCTGCCGGCCGTAGTCCACACCCTGGTCCAGGGTCTCGAAGGTCTTCCCGTCGTAGAGGTCCGGGGTGTGCACGGTGTGCCCGTCCCTCCTCAGCCGGTCGGCGAAGTCGCGGACACCCGGTGTCAGCCCCTGCGCGTGGTGGAACAACAGCACCTCAGCCATGCCGTCCCTCTCTGTGGAATCTCCTCGTACGCGTCGCACCGGATGATGCCCGGCACGCCCGACAGTTTCCCGAGCCGGGCTGACGGCGTACCGGGATCGCGCGCCCCTGGACGACCGGTGAACGGCAGGCGTCCGCGCGGGCCTCGACGGTACGGTCCGGCGACCAGCTCCAACTACGTCCGCGTCGTCGACGGTTGCGCGGAGTACCGGTCGATCCCCTTCCGGTACATGTGGCCGGCGGAGCTGGACCTGATGGCCCGGCTCGACGGGCTGCGGCTGCACGACCGCTGGGACGGCTGGAACCGCGCGCCGTTCACCGGCGAGAGCCGCCAGCAGGTCTCGGTCTGGGAGAAGCCCGTCGGCTGAGCTGTGCGATCCTGGCGGACACCGGCCCGGTCAGAGCGGAGACCCGATGGCAACCCTGTTCCTCAGCCGACCGCCGCACGACTTTGCCCTGCTAAGGCGGATCTTGGTGACGGTGGACGGACGCCGGGTCGCCGGGATACGGCCCGGCCAGTCGACGAGCGTGACCGTGCCGAGCGGCCAGTACCTCGTCCAGGCGAGCCTCGACTGGACGCGCAGCGAAACGCTGACCGTCCAGGTGGGTGACGAGGAGACGGTGGCGCTGGAGGTGTCGTGCCCGGTCCGCGCCTACTGGCAGACCTGGATCGCGCCCTCGCGGGCGCTGGGCATCCGGCGCGCCTGACCCGCACCGGCGCCCCTCACACTTCGACAATCGCCGGTCGGCCGCCCTCGGGTCTACTACCTTTGACCGTGGCGGTGTGAAGCCAGCCGGGAGCACCGGCCGCTGCCCTGTGGCGTACCCGGGAAGCTCCGGTCGGCCGACGGCCTGGACGTTCCCCCGGCGCTCGGGCCGGGCGTCGCGAGATCGAGAAGGCCGAAGTGATGGATCGTGGACGCCGGCCGATAACACGGACGCCGGGTGCTTCCCAGCGGACGGATCTGCTGGAGCTCTTCTTCGACCTCGCGCTCATCGCCACCCTGACGCTGGCCTCGGAGAAGATGGCGGCCGAGCAGAGCTGGACGCACATCGCCCAGGCACTGCTCGCCCTGTCGACGCTCTGGGCGGTCTGGGTGACCACCACGTCGTTCACCGACCTCTACAGCCCTCAGGAACGACCCGTCCAGCTCGTGATCCTGGGCGTCATGTTCGGCGGCATGCTGATGTCCGCCGCCCTGCCGACCGCGTTCACCGACCACGGCCTGGTGTTCGGCGCGGCCTGGGCCGGGATCAACTGGGGCCGGGCGCTGGTGGTCATCCCGTCGCTGCGCGGCCGGCCGGAGCAGCAACGATCGAAGCGCGTCCTGCTCTGGACCACGGTCTCCGGCGTCCTGTGGATCGTCGGCGGCCTGGTCACCTCTCCCGGCACGCGTCTGACCGTGTGGCTGGCCGCTCTCACCGTGGACTACCTCGGCTTCGGTCTGCGGTTCCCGATACCCGGCCGACCGCCGCTGCCCAAGTACGACGTGGTGCCGGAGCACCTGGCCGAGCGGTACCAGCAGATCTACGTCCTCAGCCTGGGCGAGCTCATCCTGGTAACGGTCCTCACGCTGAGCGACATGCCGTTCAGTACGGGTCGGATCACGGCGTTCGCCACCGCATTCGTCGCGGCCATGCTGCTGTGGTGGAGCTACGCCCGGGGAGCCGGGGCCAGGCTGAGGACCGCCATCGAACAGTCCCCGCACCGGGAACGGCTCGTCCAGACCAACCCGTACGTCCACTGGCTCATGGTGGTCGGCGTGGTCGGCGTCGCCGCCGGATTCAAGCACGTCATCGAGCATCCGACGGAGCGGCCGGACGACACCATCATCGCGCTCATGCTGGGCGGCGCGGCGCTGTTCCTGATCGGGCGGGCCGCCCTCGACCATGAGGTCCTCGGACGCATCCCGCTCTCGCACGTGATCGGTGTCCTCGCCGCCGCCGCCCTCGCGCCGGCCACCCCGCACCTCTCGAACCTGGTCCTGAGCTTCGGCACCGTCATCGTCCTGTCGGGGGTCGCGGCGGTGGAGTTCTTCAGACGGCAGCGCTCGGACGGGGCCCTGGTGCCGGCTGAGCGGCCCTGACGTCCTGGAATGCGTTCGGCAACCGCCCGCGTCACGAGTCAGCGGCGCAGGGCGGTCGCCCGCTCCATGTGCGACAGCTTCTCGGGATTGCGCACGGCGTAGAGCCCGCTGATCAGCCCGTCGTCGATGCGTACCGCCACAACGGTGTCGATCTCGCCGGCCTGCCAGAGGATCAGAGCCGGGTAGCCGTTGACCTGCGCCGGCCGCAGCGACGCCGTGCCGGCGAGCCTGCCGAACCCGGCGGCCAGCAGGCGGGCCACCTTGTCGGCCCCCACGATGGGCCGCGGGACGGCCTGCCTGATCCCGCCACCGTCACCCAGGAGGACGACATCCGGTGCGAGGATGTCGAGCAGGCTCTGCAGATCGCCCGTCTCGGTCGCCCGCTGGAACGCCTCGAGCGCGTCCCGGGCCTCGACCGCGGAGACGACCCCGCGCGGTCGACGCGCCGCAACGTGTGCCCGGGCCCGGTGCGCGATCTGGCGGACCGCGGCCTGGCTCTTGTCGACGGCTTCGGCGATCTCGTCATACCCGACGTCGAACACCTCGCGCAGCACGAACACCGCCCGCTCGGTCGGCGTGAGCGTCTCCAGCACCAGCAGCATCGCCATCGACACGCTGTCGGCCAACGCCACGTCCTCAGCCACGTCCGGCGTGGTGAGCAGCGGCTCGGGCAGCCACGGACCGACGTAGGACTCCCTGCGACGGCCGAGCGTACGCAGCCGGACGAGTGCCTGGCGGGTGGTGATCCGGACCAGGTAGGCACGGTGGTCCCGCACCGTGCCGAGGTCGACGCCGGCCCATCGCAACCAGGTCTCCTGCAGCACGTCCTCGGCGTCGGCGGCCGAGCCGAGCATCTCGTAGGCGACGGTGAACAGCAGGTTGCGGTGGGCGACGAACGCCTCGGTGGCGAGGTCCGGGCGCTCGTCGCCGCTGCTGCCCCTGCCCCGATCGTCGGGTGCGGTCTGCGACGTGCCGATCATGGGTGACTCCTGTTCACGCGCGACTGTGTCACCCACCAGATGCCGGGCCCGGCGGTGGTGTGACATCGAAGCCTGGTTGTGGCGGGCGTCACGTGAGCCACGCTGTCACACGCACCTGATCGCCGGCATCTCGTGTCCGTCCCGTGCCACACCACGAGGAAGGACGAACTCATGGACGTTCGATTCAACATGCTCGACAACGAGATGGCGGCCAAGTTCTTCGCGCGCTTCGCCAACGCCGGCCTGGTGATCCATCAGTCGCCGCTGCCCAGAACCACGCAGGAGCTGGTGTCGCTGCGGGCCAGCCAGATCAACGGCTGCGGGTGGTGCATCGACATGCACACCAAGGAGGCCGCGGCCGCCGGTGAGACCTCGGTCCGGCTCAACCTGGTCGCCGCCTGGCGCGAGTCGACCGTCTTCACCGAGGCCGAGCAGGCCGCGCTGGCGCTCGCCGAGGAGGGCACCCGGCTCGCCGACGCCCACCACGGCGTCTCTGACGAGACCTGGGCACGGGTACGCGACCACTACGACGACGACCAGATCGCCGCGCTGGTCTGCCTGGTCGCCCTGATCAACGCGGCCAACCGGCTCGCGGTGATCGTGCACCAGCAGGGAGGTTCCTACCAGCCCGGCATGTTCGCCGCCGCGTTCCACTGATCGGCCGACGAGTCCGGCCCGGCCCGGGATCATTCGATTCCGGGCCGGGCCCGCACAGGTCCGGGCGTACCGCTGGCCCTTGAGCTGTTCACGCAGCTCAGGAGGAGCAGAGCGAGCCTGGGTCGGATGCGGTCCGGAGTCTGCTCGGCGGCGCTCAGCGTTGCCGTCGGGTCGACTGCGGCGGCGAGGGCGCCTCACCTGGGTTCTTCCGCTCGCGCAGCGTGTCCCATGCCGCGATGCCGGCCAGCACGGTGGCTGCGCTGCCGGTGGCGATCAGCGGCGGCAGACGGAGCATCACGGGTGCCAGTGCGGCAAGCGCGAAAAGGCCGCTGACCCGGGACGGGGACACCCGGCCGAACACCTCGTATTCGAGGCGGGCCCGCCCGGCCAGGAAGAGCGCGGGCCCACCGAGGATGACCGCGAGCCACAGCGGATCACCATGGTGGGCCGGATGGTGGATGACCAGTGCGTGGCCGACGCCGGTCGCGAGGATGCCGATCACGATGATCAGATGGGTGTGGAAGCCGGACCGACCGAGCCGAGCAGGGTTGGGGATGGCCTCGATGGCGGTGGGCAGCACCGCCCCAGCGCGGTGGAAGTAGATTCGCCACATCAGCATCGTGCTGGCGAAGGACACGACGCTCGGCACCACACGATCGGGTTTGAACTCCTCGGCGAACGTCACTCCCGTGAGCAGGATCGTCTCGCCGAGCGCGATGACGATGAACTGCTGAAATCGCTCGGCGACGTGCTCGCCGGCGAGCTTCCAGTCGTCGACACGGGTGCGGCCAAGTCGCGGAACGGGCCAGCCGAGGGCGAGCCCCGCGTAGTCCAACGTCAGCGCCAACGTCCACAGGACCCCGCGCATGGGACTCTGCGGGACGAGAACCGCCCCGGCGATCCAGGGTACGGCGGACACCGCTGTCCAGCAGAGTGCCCGCACGGGGGTGTGCCGTTCACGGTCGTACCGGCCGAGCAGGAGCACGACGCACTTGCCGAGTTGGACGGCGACGTAGGTGACCGCGAAGACCACGCCTCGATCGCCGAACGCGAATGGCAGCGTCACCGCCATGATCATGCTGCCGAACATGGCCAGGACGGTCACGAGCCTGATCAACGGCTGTCGAGGGTCGAAGGCGCTGGTCACGAGCGCCGCGCGGACCCAGGTCAACCAGAAGGCCAGCAGCAACAACGCCGTCTGACCGAGTTCCGGCAGCACGGCCGGGCGCTGCGTGGTGAGGTCCGCGATCAGCCGCTCCGAGATCCCGGTGAGTGCGAAGACGTACACCAGGTCGAGTAGGAGCTCCCCCTCGCGGCCGCGGAGCAGGCCACGCAGGCCACCGACCGTCATCTGCCGCCCGTTTCCGCTCCGCCTCGCGCCACTGTTGACGCAGTCGTACCACGCCGGTCGGGGCCGCCGACGCGGATAGGCGGAACCCTGGTGCTTCAGCAGGCGATCCCCCGCCCTGGGTCAGGCCGAGGCGGGCACGTGGGTCAGGAGGCGGTGGCGGACTTCCTGGTGGGGCCGGCCGGGGTGCTGTCGTGGGCGGGGCGGCGGGTCAGGACCTGGGGGCCGGACGCGGTGATGGCGACCGTGTGCTCGGAGTGCGCGGTGCGGGAGCCGTCGGCGGAGCGGATGGTCCAGCCGTCGTCGTCGAACCTGATCTTGTCGGTGGAGCGGCAGAACCAGGGCTCGATGGCGATGGTGAGGCCGGGGTTCAGTTTCATGCCGCGGCGGGCGCGGCCGTTGTTGGAGACATGCGGGTCCTCGTGCATGGTGCGGCCGATGCCGTGGCCGCCGAACTCCGCATTGACGCCGTAACCGTAGGAGTGGGCGACCTCGCCGATCGCGGCGGAGATGTCGCCGAGGCGGCCGCCGGGCTGGGCGGCGGCGATGGCGGCTTCCAGCGCGACCTCGGTGGCCTCGATCAGCTTCAGGTCGGCCGGGTCGGGGGTGCCGACGACGACGGAGAGCGCGGAGTCGGCGACCCAGCCGTCGATGCCGACCGCCATGTCGATGCTGAGCAGGTCACCGTCGCGCAACACGTCGTCGTGCGGCAGGCCGTGCAGCACCGCGTCGTTCACCGACAGGCACAGCACGTTGCGGAACGGGCCGCGGCCGAACGAAGGGGCGTAGTCCCAGTAGCAGGACTCGGCGCCGCGTTCGGCGATCCGGCGGCGGGCGTGATGTTCGAGGTCGAGCAGGTTCACGCCGACTGCGGCGAGACGGCTCAGCTCGGCGAGCAGTTCGCCGACGAACTGGCCGGCCACCGCCATCCGGCCGATCTCCTCGGCGGACTTGAGCTCGATCACGACAGCCTCCCCCTCCGGATGCGGTATTTTTATACCCAGTATTTTTATACCACGCCAGGTCGGGACGCTCCGGCGGGATATCCTGCTGACATGGTTCGCCAGCCGCTCACCGCCGAACAGATCGCCGCCGGCCGACGCCTCGGAGTCGCCCTCCGGGCCGCGCGGGCCGGCCGCAGCCTCGTCGAGGTGGCCCTGGCAGCCGGCATCTCCCCCGAGACGCTGCGCAAGATCGAGGCCGGCCGCCTTCCCGCACCGGCGTTCGGCACGGTGGTCTGCCTCAGCCAGGCCCTCGACGTCCCCCTCAGCGACCTGGCCGACGCCTGGCGGGCCGACATGCCCGTCCGCCAGGCGTCCTAGGAGCCTGCCGCCCAAGGACCCCAGCAGGAGCGGCGCAGTCCTTCCCGCGGCGTTGGATCATCCGCCAACTCGGCGCCGCATGCCCACTGCCTCCCGTAGGCTGCCAAGAAAGAAACGTGCCTGCCCGCGCAGTTCAGGAGCCGGCGAATGCTGGTTTCTCACAGCCACGGATCTTTCCTCGAAAGGCCACGGTCGACGTGCGGCGCCAGCGCATCGAGGGAAGCGAAGGCCGTGCCACCTGCGCAGCGAAGTCCTTCGACTCCGACCGTATGAATGACTCCCCAGCCTGACGCGGAGGCCACCCCGCCTATGTAGTTGCTGCGCGGACACGCATTACTTCATCTCACATGGAGGGCTCTTGAGCGCCACGGTGAAGTCTTTCAATTACGGCGTTCCCTGGGAGGGTCAGTTCGGATTCAGCCAGGCGATGCAGGTCGGCGACACGATCTACATCTCGGGGCAGCTCGCACACGACGCCGAGGGGAACTTCGTGGGAGAGGGCGACTTCGACGCCCAGATGAAGGCGACGTTCGAGAACCTGGACAAGGTGCTGGCCCACTTCGGCGCTTCCCGGCGCCAGGTGGTGGAGACCACGGTCCTCGTCGTGGGCCTGCGCGAACATTTCAACGCCGCGGCTGCGGCACACGCACGGTACTTCGGGGACCACCGTCCGACCAGCACCGCCAGTGGCGTGGTGGAACTTGCCCTGCCGGCCCAGCTCGTGGAGATCGGGGCCGTCGCTCGCCTGGACCTTCCCTCCTGACCATGTTTACGGCGATCGTGGTGATCTCTACCCGCGTCGGATCTTGACGCTCGGCATCCGGCTGCGGCGGTACCACCCGTCGCTTACCGACCTGGACACCTGATCGAGGCCCTCGCCGTGCCATGGCCACGGCGAGTCTCGCGGCAGCTCAGGATGGGGCTCGGGCGTGCCGCCGGGGAGGATCAAGGCCATGGGACACAGGTCTGCCAGGTGGGCATGGTCGAAGGTCAGCACGGTTCACGAGGTCCGTGGTGGGGACACCGCCGAGTGTGCCGGCGAGATCTACTCCTACCGGTACCGCTTGTACGCGCCCTCCGACAGCTTCTACGAGCGCCGCGTCGGCGTGGCGTGGTGCTCGATCTGCCGCGAGTACTCCGCCGCCATGGTCTTCGTACCGCGGAACGAACACCTCCCGGACCTGCTTGCCGATCTGTCCATGCCGGAGCGTGACAGGCTCGCTCGCAGTGAGGTGAAGCTGCTCGATCACCTTGACCGCCTCGTCCGGCGAGGGATCTGGCCGGCACGCCAGCCGTGATCGGCGGACGAGCTAGCCGCGTACTGGATCGTGCATCCCGCGGGCCGCGGCATTCGCCAAATCATGCGCCATCGACGGCGGCCCCGCATTCGTGATCGTTGCTAGACCGTCGAGGCGCATGGAACGGCTGCGGGGCTGGTGCGACCGATACGCCCGCGGTCGCGACGAGTCCGGCGAGGGTGGGTGTCTCGGCCATGATGCCGATGTGGCCGCGGCGCGGGACGAGCACGAGGCGGGCGTGTGGCGCGGTGGCCAGAAACTGTCGCTCGTCCGCGCGGAACGGGTCACGGGCGCCGTTGAACAGCAGCACGGGTCCCGGATAACGGCGGAGGTCCGCGATCGGGTCCAACGCGGATATGGCCGCGACGACCTCGGGCATCACCGCGCATCGGATGCCGCCGGCGATCATCGCCTCGGCGATCGGGCCTGGCAGCGCTCGCCGGAATCCGTACGCGCTGACCCGGTCGGCGACCTCCGGGTTGCCCGCCGCGAGCCGGGCCATGAGGCGGTAGACGGAGAGGAACGCTCCGCGTGGCCGGACGGTGCAGCCGCCTGCCACGAGGGCCGCGACCCGGTCCGGGTATCGGGCGGCGGTGGCGATCGCCAGAAAACCGCCGAGCGAGTGCCCGACCAGCACGGCCCGACCGCCCACATCGTCGATGGCGGCAAGGATCGCCTCGACCGCGCTGTGCGTGGTGAACCGCTCGGCGTGCCTCGTGCCGTGGCCGGGCAGGTCCGGCGCGGCGGTACGGCCGCCGACGAGTGCGGCGACCGGCCCCCACATGCTGCCGCTGAGCCGGATGCCGTGGACGAACACCGTAGGGATCGTGCCGGCTGCGGCCATGGCGCCCCCTTCGCTAATCCAACGCAACGTTGCGTTGCAATTCTAGTGTAGGCTCCCGGTCATGGCTGACGGAAGTGGACCGCGGCGGACCGCGGAGATCCTCGACGCGACGCTGCACCTGCTCGCCGAACGCGGGTACGAGCGGCTCACGATCGAGGGTGTCGCCGAGCGCGCCGGCGTGAACAAGACCACCATCTACCGCTGGTGGCCGTCCAAGGCCGCGCTGCTCGGCGCGGCGTTGATCGACGCACCCCTGCTGCGGTTCACCGCACCGGACACCGGCAGCCTGCACGGCGACCTGACGGCCCTCGTCCGGGCACTGGTCAGGCTGCTCACCGAGCCGCAATCGGCCGCCGTCGCGGTCGCCGCGTTCGGCGCCGCCGCACAGAACGCCGAGCTGTCGGCATACGCGAAGGCATTTTTCGCCGACCGCCTCGCCGCCGAGATGCCGATCTTCACGCGTGCCGCCCAGCGTGGCGAACTGGCCGCCGACGCCGACCCGATGCTCATCATGGACACACTCGCGGGCGCGGTCTGGGTCCGCGTCGTGCTGCGCCAACTGCCGCTCGAGGAGGGCTTCCCAGCGAAGCTCGCGTCGATGTTGCACGCGGGAATCACGTAGCAGTCCCGGCTCGGCCAGCCGCGTCCACTCCTGTCGTCACCCAGGCTGTCACTCACCCGTCGTGGGCCGCCCGCTCCCCCGGAGGCGTTCGCGAGCAGCTTCCAAGCGCGTCTTGTAGTCGGGCATGAACAGCTCAGGCAGCGACGTCTCCAAGGGACCGCTGATGCCGTACAACGCCGACCAGACGGCAGGGTCGTCGACAAGGCGGTCGAACGCCTGCGTCCCGATGACGCGATCGAGCCAGTCTGACAGCACCAGCGCCTGGTCGTGGCTCAGCGTGATCGCGATGTCGTCCTCGGGCATGCCCAGCTCTCGGTGCTCGGTCGCAGGTCAGGGTGCCCGCGGTGATCAGTTGGCGTTGAACTGTCGCCCGCCTCTCGGCCTGTCGGGCGAAATTGGTGAACTCGGGCGCTGAGCTGCGCAAACAATTGGCGTCGGTAGTGTTACCGCTGCCGGCATCTCTGCCGCCGGCGGGGCGAGTTCGGACGGTGAGGACGGCCAAGGCGACCAGCATGGTCTGCAAGGATGGCTAGATGCCTCTGCGTGGCTATCTCGGTGGCTTTGCACCGCCGGTTGACCCGTCCGTGCTCGTAGACGCCACGCCCTGGCTCGATGACCCCTTGTTCTGGCCAGCGTTCCTGCTCTCCGTAGGCGGCTCCTATACCGCTGCGGTGGCCTTCGGCATCGATCCAGCGGATGTCGAGGTCTACGCAAAGGAGATGCACCAGGCCGGCAGTTGGCCGGTCATCACCATGGACCTCGCCCGAGGCCACCGCCTGTACATCCTCTTTTGCAACTTTGACGACGATTCGGGATGGGACTACCTGCTTCAGCCGGCGGGATCTGATGCTCTGATCATCGCCGCGGCACTAGAGGGAGGTTTCCACGGGCCGGCCCTCCCATGGTCGGAACTGCTCATGACAGCCAACCAACCGGACTCGATGCGCAGCCAGGCGGAACGTCTCCTCCTACTCCTTCCAGCCGTGGGTGACGCCGGTATCCCAAGCGGGGCCAACAACGTAGTCGCCTCGGCCGTCACCACTATCGGAGCCCAACAGCAACAGAACGAAGTTGCCGGGGAGCTACTGGCCGGAGGCCGTCGATTCTGGGGCGACAGCGAGTGGACCGAACGCAAGGGCCTGCCCGTCTGCCTCGGCCAGCACAGCCCTCGGCACCCGGAATCGCCGATCCACCGGCTTACCCTGATGGCCGAGGCTTTCGGCGGCTAGTGCCCGGACGCATGTCTCCGGCTAGTCGCCCACGTCCAGCCTTCAGGGCGGTGCCTGACCCCTCGCTTGTAAGGTCTGGGCGCTCTGTTCGGTAGGGTCCGTCCGCGTCCGTGACCTCGGGCGGCTGTCCGCGCCCGACCGCCTGCGGCTGACCTTGTCGGGATCCGTTGCTGTCACCGTAGCTGTCGACAGCCGCTGCCAGACCCCCAAACTGCCAGCAGCGGGCGAGGCTCGGTCAATGTCGCCCGGCGCTGCTCAACGAATCCGCCAACCTACGGAGATGTCCGCCGGGATGCACTGCCTTGGCTACTCACGTGGCTACTCGTCGATGAGCGGGCGGGGTCACTCGGCGGGCTGCGCACCATCCTGTGCCACCGGCCCGTCTACATGGCGGCGGACGAGGTCATCCTGCTCCAGAACCAAGTCGACGACCTGCCAGAACTCAGAGAGCCGAGGGTGGCTCAGCCCCTCTTCACGGCTGAGCTTGCGACCGAAGATCGGACTGTCGCCTGCAACCTCGCCACCGTTGACGAGCGTCGCAGCAGGCGTCGGCGAGCCAACTACAGGGCCAACCCGGCAGCCGAAGGTGATGTGATCGTCGAAGCGGTCGTGGCCCCAGCTCCCCAAGATGGCATCGATCCAGACCTCGTGCACCCCGTTGTGGTGGTAGCAACTCGCGAAGTAGGCGGCTAGAGCAGTGTCGCCCTCGTAGATGTTGGCCCAAGTCCGGTCCGCCGGCGTGTTGCAGCAGTGGCAGACGAACTCTCGTACCTGGCGGCTGCTCTCGTCGATCGTGAGGTTCACGGCGCGAACACTAGTGGCGGTCAGCGCCGAGGGCGATCCCTCGGTTGTAAGAACTGCGCGCATCGTCCGCCGGCGTCCGTTCACGTCGCCGACGTCGGCCGGCTGTCCACGGGGTGTTCGCCCTGGCTGTCTCTGTTCGGACCCGTTGCTGTCACTGTTGCTGTCGCGTCTGCGGCCCCTCAGAGGAACACCTGCGATGCCACAATGTGGCATGGCTTCTGGGCGCGCCGACTGGCGTGCAGCCCTGCGCCGGCCGACCGGTCTAGTGCTCTACCGCGCCGCACCGAAGTGGCGGTACGCCGTGTATTCCGGCAAGGGCGTGTTGGACGGAGCTCTCTCCCTGCCGTCTGACGTCTCTCCGACGCAAGCGCAGGCAGCGCTGCTTGGTTTCATTCAGGAGTCCGGCGGCTGCACTCTGACAGTGCGTTGGCAAGAGTCTGACCGACCCGGGTGGTGGTTCGGCGAGGTGCTTGGGAGTGAGGCCAACCAAGACGGTCTCGGCTAAGGCAGCCTTCTGCCGCAGGTACAGATATTGAAGCGGAACTCAGTGCGCCTGTCCTGCTACCAGCGGCGACACCGTTCGGCACCTGCTCACCCAGCTTCTTGGGCTGTCAAGGTTGTTCGCTGGTTGACGACGTTTGACGGGTCTGTGCCCCCTGTTTGCCCCGCGGCCTCCGCCCTACCACTTCCGGCGCCATTCGAGGCGGCCCGGATGCGCCACGGCCGGGACATCCCCTCGCTGGACGTACAGCATCTCGTCCTCAACCCACCAGACATCGCCAACGCGAAGGAAGGCCGGAACTTCCAACGTCAGGGCAAGAAGACACCCATCGAAGCCGCCGGGCAGCCCCTCCAGGTCATCGATCAGCTCCATCCGGCCGACGGTGACGGGCTCGGTCATCACGCCACCATCTTGCGGTACCCGTGTGGCCGGGGCGACGCCTTGACCCCCCGGCAACCAACACAACCGCCTGACCTGCTCCCCCGCGACAGGTGAGCTGCGAGATCGGTCCCCCGGCGTCCACGGCTGTCCGCCGACGTCGATCCCGGTCGTCACTCAGTTAGTCACCCGGTCACCGGGACCTCGTAGTCCCCACGCAAGCCGGTGACCTCGTCACCCTGAGGGTCGTAGATAACCAGGCCGTACCGCTCCGCCAGGTCCAGGACGACGTCTACCGCCTCGCTGCCCCGCGGTGAGTAGCTGATGTTCATCCTCACGTGGTCGATGCCGACACCGAGAGGTGCCGACATCCAGGGCGACTCCGGGTCGTACGGCGGATGATCCGGAAATCGCGCGCACAGTTCCTGGTAGAAGGAGACAATCCGCTGGTCAGGCTCACCGTCTCGGTGTTCCATGCCGTTGCAGTGATCGGCCATCTGCCGCACATCGTCTGCCGTCGTGCAAGGCTCGACCGCCAGGACCACAAGATCAAAACTCACCGCTACATGCTCCCTGACCCGAAGCGGCTCCGTCGACCTCAACCCCACCGCCAGGTTGCAAGGTGCCGCGCATCAGCTTGGGAATCGTGTTGATCTGTACGGCGGGTAGTCGCGTCACCTGGAACATCGCTGCCAACTGTCGATCCCCGGCGACGTTGCGTGCCTGTGCGTCCCCCTGTTGACCGCTGTGTCGAGCACACAACGGGCACGCGGCCCGCCCGAGGCCCTTGCCAGGCACCTACGATGGCCAAATGCCCGACCCCGCGCTCGGTTTCGGTTACAAGCTTCAGTGGCTCGCGGTGCGTGACCGGGCCGCCGACGCTGTCGCTGCCGCGCTGAACCTCAGCCGTCCCACTCCGACCACCTGGCGCGATGCGGTCGCCGCTGCCTACGCCGGTCACGGGCAATGGCTTCTCACACCGCCGCTCGATGGCTGGACGCTTGCTGCTTCAAGAGATGTGCCCGCACCTGAAGACGACCGATTTGCCGCTTGGCTGGCGGCGATAAGCCACCTATTAGGTGAGGTTCAGTACTTCGGAACTCATCGCGTCATTGAGTATCACGGTTGGGGACGCGCCAGGGGCGGCGTTGTGGAACGGGCATTCGCCTATCTCGGCGAGCGAGGCGAGGTGCTGTTCAACGTAGGCGAGCCCACAGTGGAAGAGCAAGAGCTCGGAGTTGGGACCACCTACGACGAGGACGAACAGTCAAAGGAGGATGACGAGACTTCGCCGTGGCCGGGCGAGGAAACTGTGTATCTCGGCGACCAAGGCGTGGTGCTGTTAGACGTAGGCGAGGCCACCTACGACGAGGACGAACCGTGGGACGAGGATGACGAGACTTCGCCGTGGCCGGATGAGGAAACCGTGCTCACGCTCGCAGGCCGATGGAGCATCGACCCGCGGAAGCTAGACGGTGCCGTGGTCGCTGGGCATCCGTGGATCACCTCGGCCGGATCAAGGTAGTCGGAGAGCGACAAACCAATCCAAGGGAACCGCTTCGTCCCGAACGAATGAGCGGCGGGTGGCGAGCTGCCCCTGTCGCCCTGTCGCCCTGCTGACCTGCTGCGCCAATCCGATGTCGTCCGAGCCCGTCCGTCGGCGTGCGTACCGATCGTCACTCAGTCGGTCACCCAAGCTGATCGACTCCGATTGCTATCAGACGCCTTCGCTACGTGCCCAGACACAGGCTCCGGCGGCACAATCACCCCGTGTTCGACTTCGGTATCTCCGGCCTGTCACACGCCTGGGCTTCCGCACCATGGACGGTGGCAAGGTCCCGTAGCGAAAGATCCTCCAGTCGGACGTGTAACCCATGTCCCGAGACTGATCTGTTACGGATGTCCCGAGACCCGACACCGCCGGCGGCCGGTCGGCCTAAGACCTGCTCAGACCTTGGCGGGAGGCGCTGTCCCTGTACCTCGGCCACGCCGACCCGGGCTTCACGCTGCGGGTCTACACCCACCTGCTGCCGACCAGCGAGAACCGCACCCGCCGGGCGATCGATGCCGCCTTCGGACACGGCCCGACCGACCCCGACGGCCTGGCGACGGCCCAGCAGGGCTTCGAAGCCATGTTTGCGCAGCTCAGGCAGGGTGACAGCGTCACTTGGCGTTGAAGTAGTTCGCCTCCGGGTGGTGCACCACGATCGCGTCCGTCGCCTGCTCCGGCACCAGCTGGAACTCCTCGGACAGCTGCACCCCGATCCGCTCCGCGCCCAGCAGCTCCACGATCTTCGCCCGGTCCTCCAGGTCCGGGCAGGCCGGGTAGCCGAACGCGTACCGGCAGCCCCGGTAGTCGGTGCGCAGCAGCCCGGCCAGGTCCGCCGGGTCGTCGTCGGCCACGGTACGACCGCCGGGCAGGGTCAGCTCCGCGCGGACCCGCCGGTGCCAGTACTCGGCGAGCGCCTCGGTGAGCTGCACGGACAGGCCGTGCACCTCCAGGTAGTCGCGGTACTCGTTGCTGGCGAACATCTTCGCGGTGTACTCGCTGATCGGCTGCCCGACGGTGACCAGCTGCAACGCCACCACGTCCAGCTGGTCGCCCTTGGGCCGGAAGAAGTCGGCCAGGCAGAGCCGCCGCTCCTGCCGCTGCCGCGGGAACGAGAAGCGGGCCCGCTCGACGCTGCCGTTCTCGTCGAGCACCACCAGGTCGTTGCCCTCGGCGTACGCGGGGAAGTAGCCGTACACCACCGCCGCCTCGAGGACCTTGTCGGCGATCAGCCGGTCCAGCCAGTAGCGCAGCCGGGGCCGGCCCTCGGTCTCCACCAGCTCCTCGTAGGACGGGCCCTTGCCGCCGCGGGCGCCGCGCAGCCCCCACTGCCCGAGGAAGGTGGCCCGCTCGTCGAGCAGCGCCGCGTAGTCGGCCAGCGGCACGCCCTTGACCACCCGGGTGCCGAAGAACGGCGGGGTGGGCACCTCCACGTCGGTGGCCACGTCGGAACGGACCGAAGCGTCGTGCAGCTCGGGCAGCGCCTCGCTGACCATCGTGCGCTGCCGCTCCCGGCGGGCCCGCCGGGCGGCCAGGGCGGCCTCCCGCTCCGGGTCGACCACCGGCGCGCCACCGCGCTTGGCGGTCATCACCCGGTCCATCAGGGACAGCCCCTCGAAGGCGTCGCGGGCGTAGTGCACCTGGCCGGGGAACATCGCCCGCAGGTCGTCCTCGACGTACGCGCGGGTGAGCGCGGCCCCGCCGAGCAGCACCGGCCACCGCTCGGCCACCCCGCGGGAGGCCATCTCGGCCAAGTTCTCCTTCATGATCACGGTGCTCTTGACCAGCAGGCCGGACATGCCGATCGCGTCGGCGCGGTGCTCCTCGGCGGCGTCCAGGATCGCGTTGATCGGCTGCTTGATGCCGATGTTGACGACCTCGTAGCCGTTGTTGGACAGGATGATGTCGACCAGGTTCTTGCCGATGTCGTGCACGTCGCCGCGGACAGTGGCCAGCACGATGCGGCCCTTGCCGCCGTCCTCGGCCGTCTCCATGTGCGGCTCCAGGTAGGCCACCGCCGTCTTCATCACCTCGGCCGACTGCAACACGAACGGCAGCTGCATCTGCCCCGAGCCGAACAGCTCGCCGACGACCTTCATGCCGTCGAGGAGGAGGTCGTTGATGATCGACAGTGGCGACCGGCCGCCGGCCATCGCCGCGTCCAGGTCGGCCTCCAGGCCGTTGCGCTCGCCGTCGATGATCCGCCGCTTGAGCCGCTCGTCCAGCGGCAGAGCGGCCAGTTCCTCGGCCCGCCCGGCCCGCGCCGACGCCGCGTCCACGCCCTCGAACGCCTCGATGAACCGCTGCACCGGGTCGTACCCCTCGCGGCGCCGGTCATAGATCAGATCCAGCGCCACCTCCCGCTGCTCGTCCGGAATGCGGCTCATCGGCAGGATCTTGCTGGCGTGCACGATGGCGCTGGTGAGGCCCGCCTGCTGGCACTCGTGCAGGAACACCGAGTTGAGCACCTGCCGGGCCGCCGGGTTCAGCCCGAACGACACGTTGGAGATGCCCAGGGTGAAGTTGACGCCGGGGTAGCGGCGGGCGATCTCCCGGATCGCCTCGATCGTCTCGATGCCGTCGCGCCGGGTCTCCTCCTGCCCGGTGGCGATCGGGAAGGTCAGCGCGTCGATCAGGATGTCGGAGCGGTCCATCCCCCACCGTCCGGTGAGGTCCTCGATGAGGCGGGACGCGACCCGGACCTTCCACTCGGCGGTCCGCGCCTGCCCCTCCTCGTCGATCAGCAGCGCCACCACGGCGGCGCCGTGCTCCTTGACGATCGGCATCACCCGGGCGTAGCGGGACTCCGGCCCGTCACCATCCTCGAAGTTCACCGAGTTGACCACGCACCGGCCGCCGAGCATCTCCAGCCCCGCCTCGATCACCGCCGGCTCGGTGGAGTCCAGCATGATCGGCAGGGTGGAGGCGGTGGCGAAGCGCCCGGCCAGCTCGCGCATGTCCTGCGTGCCGTCCCGGCCGACGTAGTCGACGCAGAGGTCCAGCAGGTGCGAGCCGTCCCGGGCCTGGCTGCGCGCGATCTCCACACAGGCCTGCCAGTCGGCGGCGAGCATGGCCTCGCGGAACGCCTTGGAACCGTTGGCGTTGGTCCGCTCCCCCACCATCAGCACCGAGGCGTCCTGCGCGAACGGCACCGGGTGGTAGATCGAGGAGACGCCCGGCTCGTGCCGCGGCTCGCGCGGCACCGGGGTCGCGCCGTGCAGCCGCTCGGCCAGCACCCGGATGTGCTCCGGCGTGGTGCCGCAGCAGCCGCCGACCAGCGTCACGCCGTACTCGGTGACGAACCGCTCCAGCGCGTCGGCCAGCTCCACCGGGGTCAGCGGGAAGTACGCCCCGTCCGCGGTCAGCACCGGCAGGCCCGCGTTCGGCATCACCGACAGCGGAATCCGGGAGTGCTGGGACAGGTAGCGCAGGTGCTCGCCCATCTCGGCCGGGCCGGTCGAGCAGTTCAACCCGATCAGGTCCACGCCCAGCGGCTCGATGGCCGCCAGCGCCGCGCCGATCTCGCTGCCCACCAGCATGGTGCCGGTGGTCTCCACCGCCACGTGGCAGATGATCGGCACCTTCCGGCCCAGCTCGGCCATCGCCCGGTGGCAGCCGACCACCGCCGCCTTGACCTGGAGCAGGTCCTGGCAGGTCTCCACGATCAGCGCGTCCGAGCCGCCCTCGATCAGACCGGCGGCGTTCTCCTGGTACGCGTCGCGCAGCGTGGCGTAGGCGGTGTGCCCGAGGGTGGGCAGCTTGGTGCCCGGCCCGATCGACCCGAGCACGAACCGGGGCCGCTCCGCGGTGGCGTACGCGTCGGCCGCCTCCCGGGCGATCCGCGCGCCGGCGGCTGAGAGCTCCCGGATCCGCTCCGGGATGTCGTACTCGGCGAGGTTGGCGAGGTTGGCGCCGAACGTGTTCGTCTCCACACAGTCCGCCCCGGCGGCCAGGTACGCCTCGTGCACGCCGCGCACCACGTCCGGGCGGGTGACGTTGAGGATCTCGTTGCACCCCTCCAGGCCCTCGAAGTCGTCGAGGGTCAGGTCGGCAGCCTGCAACATCGTCCCCATCGCCCCGTCTGCGACGAGGATCCGGTCGGCCAGCACATCCAGCAACGAAGTCCGCACCGGTCCAGGTTAATGCGACGACCGGGCGATCGGTCGACAGCCACCGCCGGTCCCACATTCTGCCCACCGCAACACGTATCCCTTTCGTACCCTTTCGGCGGTCGGCCGGTGCGGTGGACCGGCGCGGCCGACGGGCCGCACCTGGCGCCGCCACGTAGGCTGACGGACGTGAAGGACATCAGGGACGCCACCGTGCACGGCGGGCGGAGGACCGGGTCGGCGCCCGGCGCCGTCGGCGACGAGCAGGGTGAGGTGACGGCGTGACCGAGTTCGACGGGCTGCCGGTGCTGCGGTCCCCGGTGGCGATCGCCGCCTTCGAGGGCTGGAACGACGCCGCCGACGCCTCCACCGCCGCCGTGGAGCACCTCGAGCAGGTCTGGCAGGCCCGACCGGTCACCGAGCTGGACCCGGAGGACTTCTACGACTTCCAGGTCAGCCGTCCGACGATCACGATGGCCGAGGGTGAGACCCGGCGGGTCGAGTGGCCCACCACGAAGTTCATGGTCGCCAGCCCGGAGGGCACCGAGCGGGACGTGGTGCTGATCCGCGGCATCGAGCCCAGCATGCGCTGGCGCACCTTCTGCGAGCAGGTGCTGGAGATCTGCCACAGCCTGGAGGTCGAGCGGGTGGTGCTGCTCGGCGCGCTGCTGGCCGACGTGCCGTACACCCGTCCCCTGCCGATCAGCGGCAGCGCCTCCGACGCCGAGGCCGCGCAGCGCTACCAGCTCACCCCCACCCGGTACGACGGGCCGACCGGCATCGTCGGCGTGCTGCAGGACGCCTGCACCCGCGCCGAGGTCGACGCGGTGTCGTTCTGGGTGCACGTGCCGCACTATGCCAACAACCCGCCCTGCCCGAAGGCCACCCTCGCCCTGCTGCACCGGGTCGAGGAGGTGCTCGACCTGCCGGTGCCGATGGCCGACCTGGCCGAGGAGGCCGCCGAGTGGGAGCAGCGGGTGCGCGGCGCCGCCGAGCAGGACGCCGAGCTCGGTGAGTACGTCCGCGAGCTGGAGGAGCGGGTCGGCGACGCCGGCATCACCCCGTTGACCGGGGACGAGATCGCCCAGGAGTTCGAGAAGTACCTGCGCCGCCGGGGCGGTTCCGCCGGCCCCACGGCGGGCTCCTGGTAGCGCCTCTCCCCCGCTGAGTCATCGGCCCCGGACGATCGCGTCCGGGGCCGTTTTTCGTGCGTGTCCGGGGTGGCGCGGGTCACGCCCCGTAGGGCATCCTAGGAACCTAGTGGTATGAGGAGGCGGTGTGCAGATCAACCCGGGGGCCGCCGAGTTCCCCCATCGGCAGATCGCCGCGCAGCTCAAGACCCAGGTGCGCCGCGGCGACTGGGCACCGGGCGAGCGGCTGCCGTCCATCCCGGCCATCGCCGAGATGTTCGGCGTGGCGAAGCAGACCGTGCAGCGCGCCGTCGACCAGCTGCGGGTCGAGGGCATCCTGATCACCAAGCCCGGCTCCGGTACGTACGTGCGAGGCACCCGCCGCCGGCTCAACCGGCTCTCCCGGGGCCGCTACGGCGGCTTCCGCGGTTACCACACCGACCTGGCCGCCCGGTACAAGCAGCAACTCGTCTCCGTCGGCCGCGCCCCCGCCCCGCCGGAGGTCGCCGACGCGTTCGGGGTGGCCGACGGCACCGATCTGCTCTGCCGCCGGCACCTGGTGCGCACCGAGGACTCGCCCGTCGAGGTGGGCGCCTCCTGGTTCCTCCCGGCCGACACCGCCGGCACGTCGCTGGAGCGGGCCGAGGCGTTCGGCCGCCCGCTCTACCAGGAGGCCGAGGAGGCCACCGGCCGCCGGTACGTCTCGGCCACCGACACCATCAGCGCCCGCCAGCCCAGCCGGGAGGAGGCGGAGACCCTCCAGATCCGCCCGGACACCCCGGTGCTGCACCTGCTGCACATCGCCTACGACGAGCGGCGCAAGCCCATCGAGGTCGCCCAGGCCACCTGGCCCGGCCCGATGACCACCCTCACCGAGGAGTACCAGATCCCCGCCCCGGCCCCCGACCAGGACCCCGACCCCGGCCTGGTCCTCGGCTGACGCCTGCCGTCGGGGCGGACAGCCGCCCGGCAGGCCCGACCTTCATGATTCAGTCGCATTTTCCGACGCCGGGGACGGCGTGTCGTGTCGGAAAATGCGACTGAATCATGGGCTGCGGCCCCGGGCGGGCCGCCGCCGGACAGGCTTAGAGGCGGACGCCGAGGAGGGCGTCGACGGTGTCGGCGAAGAGGGCCGGCCCCTGCGCGTCGTCGCCGGCACCGGCCAGGGCGCGGTCGGCCCAGTCGTCGGCCAGCGCCAGGGCACCCGGGGTGTCGAGGTCGTCGGCGAGCCGGGCGCGTACCCCGGCCAGGAACTCCGCCCCGGACGGCCCGGCGGGCGCAGCGGCGGCCCGCCGCCAGCGGTCCAGGCGCGCCTGCGCGGCGGTGAGCAGCTCGTCGGTCCAGGCGCGGTCGGCGCGGTAGTGCCCGGACATCAGGCCCAGCCGCACCGCCATCGGGTCGACCTTGTCAGCCCGCAGCCGGGAGACGAAGACCAGGTTGCCCTTGGACTTCGACATCTTCTCGCCGTCCAGGCCGATCATGCCGGCGTGCGCGTAGTGGGCGGCGAAGGGCGCCTCGCCGGTGAGCCGCTCGGCGTGCGCGGCGGAGTACTCGTGGTGCGGGTAGAGCAGGTCGTTGCCGCCGCCCTGCACGTCGATCCGGTCACCGAGCAGGTTCAGCGCGATCACCGCGCACTCGATGTGCCAGCCCGGCCGGCCCGCGCCCAGCTCGCCACCGGGCCACGACGGCTCCCCCTCGCGGGCGCCGCGCCACAGCAGCGGGTCGAGCGGGTCGCGCTTGCCGGCCCGGTCGGGGTCGCCGCCGCGCTCCGGGAAGATCTCCCGCATCTGCTCCCGGGTCAGGTTCGACTCGTAGCCGAACGCCGGGGCGGCGGAGACGTCGAAGTACACGTCGCCGGTGCCGTCGTCGAGCCGGTACGCGGCGCCGTCCTTGAGCAGGACGAGGACCTTCTCGGCGATGTCCGGGATCGACTCCACCGCGCCGACGTAGTGCTCCGGCGGGATGATCCGCAGCGCCTCCATGTCCTCGCGGAACAGCGCGGTCTCCCGCATGGCCAGGACCTTCCAGTCCTCGCCGTCGCGGGCCGCACGCTCCAGCAGCGGATCGTCGATGTCGGTGACGTTCTGCACGTACCGGACGGTCAGGCCGGCGTCGCGCCACATCCGCTGGACCAGGTCGAACGTGATCATGGTGGCGGCGTGGCCGAGGTGGGTGGCGTCGTACGGGGTGATACCGCAGACGTACATGCTGGCCGCCGCGCCGTCGGGGCGGCTGGGATGCACGCCGCGTCGCGCCGAGTCGTACAAGCGCAGCGGCTCGCCGTCACCCGGCAGCCGTGGCACCTCGTGTCCCGCCCAAGACTCCATGACCGTCAGCCTAACGAGCCGTCCGGCGGTGGGCAGGCACCCTACGGGTGATCAACGTGACAGCGGCTCACATGGGCGGCCAGGGCATGGCCGGCCAGTCCTGCGGGGGGTTCGGGTACCGGCCGGTGCCGCGCAGCCGGTCGACCCGCGCGGCCAGCTCGGCGATCTCCCCGACGGTCAGGTGGGCGGAGAGCTCCTCGCCCAGCTCGCCGGCGACCTGACCGGCCAGCGTGTCGAGCATCTCCACCGCGTCCGGCGGCAACTGCCGCCCGGCCCAGCCCCACAGCACCGTGCGCAGCTTCTCCTCCACGTGGAAGCAGACGCCGTGGTCGACCCCGTAGAGGCGGTCGTCCGGGCCGAGCAGCACGTGACCGCCCTTGCGGTCGGCGTTGTTCAGCACCGCGTCGAGCACCGCCAGCCGGGCCAGCCGCGGGTCGTCGGCGTGCGCCAGGGCGTACGCGGCGCCGTCGTCGTCGCGGGCCGCGGCGACCGGGATCCAGCGCGGCGGCACCGCCTCGGCGGGCACGAAGCCGACCAGCGGCTCCGCGTCGTCGGGCTCGTCGATCCAGAGCTGGCAGGAACCGGGCCCGAACGGGCCGTCGCGCAGCACGGTCGGCGGCACCAGGTCCCACCCGGTGGCCCGGGAGACCAGGTAGGCGGCGACCTCCCGGCCGGCCAGGGTGCCGTCGGGGAAGTCCCACAGCGGGCGCTCGCCGCGCATCGGCTTGTAGACGCAGCGGGCCGTCCGACCGCCCAGGGTCAGGATCCCGCGCAGCGTGGTGTTGGAGGCGTCGACCAGCCGCCCCTCCAGGGTCAGCTCACCGTCGCGCAGCAGCCGGAGCGCCGCGCTGCCGTCCTGGCGGGGCTGCAACTCCGACGAGGTCACCGGTGGTAACCGTTGTGCCGCGGGCAGAGGTGCCCGGCGGGGTCGAGCGGCTGGCCACAGAGCGGGCAGGGCGGGCGGCCGGCGTTGACCACCCGGCGGGCCCGCTCGATGAACTCGCGGGTCGCCTCGGGGGTCAGCCGGACCCGGAGCCGGTCGAGGTCCTCGTCGGGCTCCTCGACGTCGTCGGAGTCGTCGTCCTCCTCGTCGCCCAGCTCGACCTCGGCCTCGGCCTCGCCGGCCGCGATCGCCTCGATCACCACGGTCGCGCTGTCGACGTCGAAGGCCAGGCCGAGGGTGCCGACCCGGAACTCCTCGTCGACCGGGGTGTCCAGCGGATCGTTGTCGCCGACGACGGCGGGCGCCTCGGGCAGGTCGACGCCGAAGCGGCGCTGAGCCTCGGCGAGCAGCTCCTCCAGCTTCTCGGCGAGCAGGGACACCTGCACCTTCTCCAGCGCGACGCTGACCAGCCGGCCGCCGCCGCGCGCCTGGAGGAAGAACGTGCGCTCCCCCGGTGGCCCGACGGTCCCGGCGACGAACCGCTCCGGCGGCTCGAAGGCGTGCACCTGGTGGGTCATACCCACGACCCTATCCGGCGCGCGGGAGCGTCGCGCACCGCACCGAGGGTGGTTCAGCCCAGGGCGAAACGCCGCGGGCCACGTGGCGCCGGGTCGGGCGTGGCGGGCGGCTCACCCGGCCGCGCCGGCGCCGCCGCCCACCACTGCGTCCGAGTCGGTCGGCCGGGTCGCCCGCCGGCGCCGCTTGCGCGGCGGCGGCACCAGCCCGGCGAGGTCGCCACCGGTGTCGTTGAGCCGGACCAGGAAGGGCCGCAGCGGCGTGTAGCGGATCGCGGTGACCGACGCCGGGTCCGCGACGATGCGCTGGAACAGATCCAGGTGTACGCCGAGCGCGTCCGCCACGATGGCCTTGATCACATCACCGTGGCTGCACGCCAGCCAGACCGCCTCCGGCCCGTGCTCGGCGGTGACCGTGGCGTCCCAGGCGCGTACCGCGGCGACCGCCCGCGCGGCCATCGCCGCCATCGCCTCCCCCTCGGGGAAGACCGCCGCGCTCGGATGCTGCTGCACCACCGGCCAGAGCGGCTCCTTGGCCAGCTTCTTCAGCGGCTGCCCCTCCCAGGCGCCGTAGCCGCACTCGATCAGGCCCTCCTCGATCACGGGCTCGACCTGCGGCAACGCCAGTTGCAGGGTCTGCCTGCAGCGGATCAGCGGGCTGGTCACCACCGTGGCCAGGGGCAGGGCGCGCAGCCGCTCGCCGACCGCGGTGGCCTGGGCCCGGCCGGTGTCGTCCAGCTCGACCGGCTGGCGGCCGGCCAGCCCCCCGTCGGCGTTCGCCGTCGTCCGGCCGTGTCGCAGAAGCAGAAGGGTCGCCACGACACCACCCTAGGCGCAGGCCGCAGACGCGACGGCCCCCGGCACCAGGGTGTCGGGGGCCGTCGCCGGCGTCGCCGCCGGTACGCCTCAGGTGGCGGTGATCGTGCCGGTGAGCAGCAGCGCGAGCACCAACGTGCCGAGCGCCACCCGGTAGAGCACGAAGACGTACAGGGTGTGGTGGGCCACGTAGCGCAGCAGCCAGGCGATCGCGGCGTAGCCGATGGCGAAGGCGATCACCGTGGCCACCACCATCTGCGCCACGGTCGGCACCGAGGTGCCCGGCGCGGCCGGCTCGAACACGTCACCGACGCTGAAGACGCCGGACATCACCACCGCCGGGATGGCCAACAGGAACGAGTACCGCGCCGCCGCCTCCCGGGTGAGGTTGAGCAGCAGGCCCGCGGTGAGCGTGCCGCCGGAGCGGGACACCCCGGGGATCAGCGCCATCGCCTGGGCGAAGCCCATCACCACGCCGTCGCGCATCCGGAAGTTCTCCAGGGTGCGGGTCTGCCGCCCCCAGTACTCGGCGAAGGCGAGCACGAAGGCGAAGACGATCAGCGTGGTGGCCACCACCCAGAGGTTGCGGCCGGCGGTACGGATCTGGTCCTTGAACAGGAAGCCGAACAGCCCGATCGGGATCGAGCCGACGATGACGTACCAGCCCATCCGGTAGTCGAGGCTGGTACGCACCGAGCGGTCCCGCAGGCCGAGCAGCCAGGTGCGGGTGATCCGCCAGATGTCCTTGGCGAAGTAGATCAGCACCGCCGCCTCGGTGCCCAGCTGGGTCACCGCGGTGAAGGAGGCGCCGGCGTCCCGGTCGAAGAAGATCGCGGAGGTGATCCGCAGGTGTCCCGACGAGCTGACCGGCAGGAACTCGGTGAGCCCCTGGACGATCCCCAGGACGATGGCTTCGACCCAGGTCACTCGCCGACCCCGGAGAGCTCCAGCGCCTCGGCGACGGTGCGCAGGGTCTGCACGCCGCTGTCCCGGTCGGCGACGAAGAGGGTCACCGACAGGGTGGTCACGCCGGCCGCGGCGTACTCGCGCATCCGCTCGGCGATGCGCTCCTTCGGGCCGAGCAGCGAGGTGCGGTCGATGAACTCCATCGGCACCGCGGCGGCGGCGTCGCGCTGCCGCTTGGCCAGGTAGAGGTCCTGCACCTCGCGGGCGGCGTCGCCGTAGCCCATCCGGGTGGCGAGCTGGTTGTAGAAGTTCTGCTGGCGGCTGCCCATGCCGCCGACGTAGAGCGCGGCGTACCAGCGGACCAGCTCGGCGCAGGTGGCGACGTCGTCGCCGACCACCACCGGCACGGAGGGGACCACGTCGAAACCGGCCAGCTCCTTGCCGGCCCGGGCCCGGCCCGCGGCCACCGAGGCGAGCTGCTCCTCGGCGAACTCGGGGGCGTAGAAGACGGCCAGCCAGCCGTCGGCGATCTCGCCGGCCAGCTCCAGGTTCTTCGGGCCGACGGCGGCCAGGTAGATCGGGATCTCCTCGCGGGGCGGGTGGAAGCCCAGCCGCAGCGCCTTGCCGGGCCCGTCGGGCAGCGGCAGCGTGTAGAACTCGCCGTCGTAGGCGACCTCCTTGCGCGCGACGGCGAGCTTCACGATGTCCACGAACTCGCGGGTCCGGGCCAGGGGCTTGGCGAACCGCACGCCGTGCCAGCCCTCGGAGACCTGCGGGCCGGAGACGCCGAGACCGAGCCGGAACCGGCCGCCGGAGAGCGCGTCGATGGTGGCCGCGGTCATCGCGGTCATGGCCGGGGTCCGGGCGGGGATCTGCATCACCGCGCTGCCCACGTCGATCCGCTGGGTCTGGCCGGCCATCCAGGCCAGCATGCTGGGCGAGTCGGAGCCGTACGCCTCCGCCGCCCACACCACCGAGTAGCCGAGCCGGTCCGCCTCCTGGGCAAGCGCCAGGTGGTCGGCGGGTGTGCTCCACGCCGTCTGGTATCCGAGGCTGAGCCCTAGTCGCACTGGATCCTCCCCCATCCGCACCACAGGTCGCACCAGGGTACGCAATGGCGGTGGTGGCTCCGATCACCGGCTCACCCGCCCGCGCCGGGGTGCCCGGCGAGCAGCGCGGGGCCCGGCCACGGTCAGATCGGCGACGCGGCGGGCAGAGATGACGGGAGCGAGGATATCCGTGACGCCGGGTTCGAAATAAGGTTCACCCATGCAACAGCGACCGCTCGGCCGAAGCGGGCTGGCGGTTTCCCGGCTCGCGCTCGGCACCATGACGTGGGGCCGGGACACCGACGCCGACGACGCGGCCGCCCAGCTGAAGAGTTACCTCGACGCGGGCGGCAATCTCGTCGACACCGCCGACGTCTTCGGCGACGGTGACGCCGAGTCGGTGCTCGGTTCGCTGCTGGGCGCCCTGGTCCCCCGCGACGAGCTGCTCATCGCCACCAAGGCGGGGCTGCGCCCGGGCAGCGGCCGGCGCCGGGACGGCTCGCGCGGGCACCTGCTGCGCACCCTGGACGCGTCGCTGCGCCGGCTGGGCACCGACCACGTCGACCTCTGGCAGGTGCACGGGTACGACCCGGACACGCCGCTGGAGGAGACCCTGGCGGCGCTGGACCACGCGGTGGCCAGCGGCCGGGTGCGCTACGTCGGCCTGTCGAACTTCTCCGGCTGGCAGACCGCCCGCGCGGCGGCGTGGCAGGCGGCCTGGCCGGGGCGCGCCCCGGTGGTCGCCACGCAGGTGGAGTACTCGCTGCTGGAGCGGGGCGTCGAGCGGGAGGTGCTGCCGGCCTGCGGCGCGCTCGGGCTGGGCGTGCTGCCCTGGTCGCCGCTGGGGCGTGGGGTGCTCACCGGCAAGTACCGGCACGGCCGGCCGGCCGACTCCCGGGCCGCCTCGCCGCACTTCGAACGGTTCGTCGCGACCTACCTGGAGCCGCGCTGCTCCAGCATCGTGGAGGCGGTGGCCACCGCGGCGGGCGGGCTCGGCGTCTCGCCCACCGAGGTGGCGCTGGCCTGGATCCGGGACCGGCCCGGGGTCACCGCGCCGATCCTGGGCGCCCGCACGGTGGGTCAGCTGCTCGGCGCGCTGCAGGTGGAGCGGGTGACCCTGCCCGCGGAGATCACCACCGCGCTCGACGACGTCTCCGCCGTGCCGGTCGGCTACCCGGAACGCGACGGCTGACGCTCCGGCGGCGGGCCGGCCGGTAGGGACGGCCCGGCGACGACCGGCGCGGCGGCCCGGGACGCGGGTCAGCCGAGGGCGGGACGGTCGCCGGGGATCTCGCGCACGGCGGCGAGGAAGCGGGCCTGGTCGTCGCGGGTGGCCGGGTTGACGATCCGGATCCACGAGCCGTCGTCGAAGTGCAGCGTCGTCGGGAACTGCATCAGCCGCGCCGAGCCGTGGTCGCAGTCGATCCGGCTGATCCGCCGCCGCTCGATGCTGCACAGCAGCCGCGGCTCGCGCCGGTCCGGCCGGCCCTCGTCCGGCCGGCGCCCCATCCGCAGCAGATGCAGGTGGGTGTCGGTGACCGCGAGCGGGGTGCCGGTGTAGCGCTCCAGGAACAGCAGCAGGCTGCCGGCGAGGGTGGCGAGGTCGCCGCTGAAGACATACCGCCGGCGGTAGGCGATCTCGGCGAGCTGGTCGGCGAGCGGGCGGTACCGGCTGAGCCGGAACAACGCCCGGAACGCCTCCTGCTCCGCGGTGAGCGGCAGCACCGGCCGCGGCTGCGGGGTCGCCGGGGTGGGCTCGGCGTCCACCTCCCGGCCGGCCGCCTCGGGCAGCCCCGCGGCGAGCGCGGCCGCCTTGCCGGGCAGCAGCAGCACCCCGGCGACGATCCGGACCGGCGTCAGCACCGCCTCCACCCAGGCCACCGGGTTGACGATGTGCAGCAGCCCGAAGAGCGCCCGGGGGTCGAGCGCCTCGGCGACCTCGCTGCCGACGTGGTCGACGAACTGGCTGCCGGCACGGTGCGTCTCGTGCGCCCGCACCGGCGCCAGGCCGACGTAGCGCAGCTCCTGCCCGGTCACCAGCGGAGCCACCAGGGCCCGCTCCGGCTCGTCGGAGGTGCGGAACTCGTCGCGCAGGGCGCGAGCCCGGTCGCGGGCCACCCGCGCGCCGTCGCGCACCGCGTCGCCGAGCCGCCCGAGCCGTCCCCACGTACCCGTCACGCCGTACCTCCTCTGCTCGCCGGTCAGCGGCCGGCCGGCTGCTGCTCGGCGGGCGGCTGCCCGAAGACATTCTGGTCGATCCAGTCGGCGCCGCCGCGCACCGCTTCGCCGACCTCGTCCGCCACCGTGTCGGCACCGGGCACCGAGAGGCCGCTGACCAGGGCGGTGCCGCCCCACACGGCCCCGTGCACGACCGAGTTCGGCACGTTCCAGGGCAGGTTGGCGGCCCAGTCCTGGGCGATCATCCGGCCGCCGTCGGCCATGCCGTTCGCACGCAGCGCACCGGCCCGGTCCAGCATCGACATGTCGAACGGCGACCCGGACTTGCCCAGCTTGAAGGTGCCCTGCGCGGGGTCGGTGATCTTGTGGAACCACTTGTCGGCCTTGCCGGCGGCACGCCGCTTGTCGATCGCCTTCTGCCCCGCCCGCAGCGCCTTCTGCTTGTCCACCAGCTTGTCCAGGTGGTTGCGCAGCTTGCGCAGGTACAGCATGACCCGCTGGAGCAGCCGGATGACCTTCTGCAGGTGCGCGGCGAGCGGCCGAATGATCTTCAGCGCCCGGGTCAGCACGATCATCCCGCGGGTCACGCTGACCGCCAGGCCGGCCGCCCAGGACGCCCCGGCGGTGAACGGCGCCATGAGCAGCGCGGTCACCAGGGTGACCAACAGGAAGTTGACGAACTCGACGCAGAGGTCGACCAGCACGTCGTGCACGGTCTGCAGGGCGTCGGCGACCCCACGCAGGTATTCGGCGGTGGCGGTGAACTGCCCGGCCACGTCCAGCAACTGCTGCTCGACCTCGACGAGGCGCCTGCCGTACGCCTCCCCCGCCGACGACCGCCAGCCCGCCTGCTCGGCCTCGCGGACCCCGCGGTGGCTCAGCGCCAGCTCGCGCACCTGGGCGGCGAGGGCGTCCCACTCGCCGGCCCGGGCGCGCAGCGCCTCCGGCTCGCCGTCGACCATGTCGACCAGCTGGATGAGGGGCCAGGCCAGGGTGCGGCAGACGCTGTCGACCACGTCCTCCACGCCGGACAGCGCATTGTCGATGCCGTTCCAGAGCTGGACGGCGCTGCCGGCGGGCCCGCTCACCGGCCCATCCCGTCGCGCATCGCCCGGAACCCGGAGTCGATCTCCTGCTCGTTGCGCTCGTACGTCTCGGCGGTGGACGCCAGGGCGGCGCCGACGCGGGTGAACGCGTCCTGCCCGGCGCGGAACATCGCGGTGCCCTCGGCCACCTGCTCGGCGTACGCGGCGCGCAGCATGTCGCTGGCGAAGGGCAGATGACCGAAGACGCCGTCGGGCAGGTCACCGGCGGCCACCACCCGGCTCTCCAGCCCACCCAGCGCCTGGGCCACCCCGGTGGCCGCCGCCTCCAGCCGTTTCACGGCCGTGACGTCCACTTCGATGTCAGCTGCCATCGCCGTTCCTCCCCCGCATCCGACGCGGGTCGAAGATACGATTCCCCGGCCTCCGGCCGCCACCCCGGGCGGCGCGGAGGAACCGCAGGGGGAGGAAGCCCGCATGACTGACCCGCTGTCCGGTCTGGACGCGCTCGCCGGCCGGCTCGCCGAGATCGAACGCCGCTTCGCCGGGCTGCACGCCGACCTCGACGAGCTGGCCGGCACGGCCACCGACGACACCGGCCTGGTGTCGGCCACGGTGGACGCCACCGGAGGGCTCACCGACCTGACCTTCGAGCCGGCGGCGCTGCGCTCGGGCAGCGCCGACCTGTCGGCGATGGTGCTCCAGGCGTACCGGCGGGCGCGGACAGCCGCGACCGCCCAGCTCGACGAGCGCGCCGAAGGCCTCGACGCGACGCTCGGGTCGGGCCTGGGCGAGCTGTTCGGCAAGCCGGGCGACTTCGCGGCGCTGGGCCGCCTGGAGGAGACCGTGGCCCGGCTCGGCGCCCTGGACGCCCGGCTGCCGAGGCCGCCGGCGTGACCGCCCCCGGCTGGCCGGAGATCGTGGCCCGACTGCACCGGACCCTGGCCGCTTGCGACCGGGACACCGACCTGGAGCTCGCCGCCGGGCCGCGCCGGCTGCGACTCTCCGTCCGCCGCGACACCGTCGAGGGTCACTGCCCCGGCGGCGAGGCCGGGCCGCGGCTGGCCGACCTGGGGTGGCGATCCGACGGTACCGGCGGCTGGTGGTACGCCACCGAGCGCACCGCCGAGGGCCTGCACTGGTGGAGCGGCTTCGCCGCGCGCACCGCCGCCGTCGCGCTGACCGCCGACCCGGGCGCGCTCTCCTGCCGGGTGCTCCCCGTGCCGCAGCCGGCCGACCCGGCGCCCGTGGCCCACCCGGCCGCGCCGACGAGCGTGCCGTACCCGGCCGAGCCGGCGCCCGTGGCGCAGCCGGCCGAGCCGGAGCTCGTGGCGCTGCTCGCGCAGGCGGCGGCGCGGCGCGACCTTTCCCGCTACCTGGGGGTGCTCGCCGCCGGCCCGGTCTGCGTACCGCTGGCCGGCGAGCCGTCGCCCGAACGGGAGTTCCCGTGGACGGTCGTCCTCGGAGCCGACCGGGCGCCGCTGCTGCCGGTCTTCACCTCGGCGGACGCGCTGACCGCCTTCACCGGCGCCGGGGTGCCGTTCGTCGCGCTCGCCGCCGCCGACCTGCTGGCCGACTGGCCGGACCCGGGCTGGGGCCTCGCCGTCGACCCGGGCGCCGCCCACGGCCTGACGCTGACCGCCCCGGCGCTGGCCGCGCTGCTCGCCGCGAACGACCTGACCGGCCCGGAGCCCGGCTCCCCCGCCCCGTCGAGCGTCGCGGAACCGGACACCGCAGCCCGGTGACGGGCGGCCCGAGGGATCACCCCTGCCGCGACGCCTGTCGCCGCGCCGGACCCGGCGCGCGCGTCACAACCGCTTGGCCATCTGTACGGAGGTGACCTCGAAGCCCAACCGCTCGTAGAGCGCGCGGGCACCGGTGTTGAAGCCGAACACGTTCAGGCCGATCGACACCACCCCGGCCTCCCGGCACACCTGCTCCGCCGCCTGGATCATCGCCCGGCCGTAGCCCCGTCGGCGCAGCTGCTCCCGCACCTCGATGTCGTAGACGAAGGCGTACAGACCGTCGGAGCGCGGCTGGAGGTGCAGCCACAGCACGCCGACCTCGTCGGCACCGTCGTAGCCGGTCCACAGCCGGTGGCCCTCGGTGCGCCGGCCGTCGGGCAGCAGCCGGGCATAGTCCTCGCGTGCCTTGGTCCACGCCTCGGCCGGCGGCAGCAGACCGCTGGCGGCGATGTTCTCGGCGTAGTCGTCCGCGGCCCGCTCCTGGTAGCGGGCATATTGCTCGTCGGTCATCGGCTCGAGTCGGATGGTCGCCACGAACGCACCATAGGTGCTGCTCGAACCGGTCGGGGGACAGCCAGGACAGGCTGGGGCAGATCGGTCGTACCGGGCGGGAGGCCCGCAGCGTCCCGGCGGGCGGGGGCGGCGTGCCGCCCGGGCGGCGGACCAGCGGCGCGGCTCACGCGCGAGGGGGTGGCGGACGGCCTGCGGGCTGGGCAGCATAGGGCCATGGACTACGAATACGCGCCGCTGCGGCTGCCGCCGAACGTCGACCGGTTGACCGCCGCGGCGCAGCTGGCGATCCAGGCGGAGTTCTCCGGATGGGAGTTGGCCCGGGTGCGGCTGTTCCGCGACGGGACGCGGCAGGTCATGCTGCGCCGTCGGCGGGTCAACCAGCCGCAGCCGGGCCTGTCCTACTGACGGCGGGTACGCCGCGCGGCGTACCCGCGCCGCAGGCCCCGCCCCCGGGGCCCGCACCGCACGGTCGGGCCCCCGGGGCGTCGCGGCCTAGTGCTGGTGACCGGCGTGGTCGTGCTCGTCCTCGTCGAGGAACGGGTGCTCGTCGAGCCGCCCGACGAGCCGGTCGTCGGCGGCCGGCTGGAACGGGCCCACCGGGTCGTCGTCGTCGAAGGACTCCAGATCGACCGGCGTGCCGACCTCGCTGACCATCACCACGCCGTCGAGCGGTTCGAGCTCCGGCACGTCCAGTGCGCTCAGCGAGCCGTCGCCGCTCTGCAGCAGCTCCAGCACCGCCTCGCCGACCCCCTCGACCGGCGCCGGCTCGTCCTCCTCCGGGGTGCCCTCGCGGCGGGCCGCCTCGGCCACCCGGATCAGCGCGGACACGCTCGGCACCCGGTAGTCGCGGCGCTGCCGCACGGAGATCACCGCCGGGTGCGGGTCGGTGGCCTCGACGCCCTCGACGCCGCCGAAGCGCTCGTCGGCCTCGTCGGGGTCGATCGACTCGACGTCCCAGGGGGTGACCTCACCGAACGCGTCGAGCAGCTGCTCGTCGTAGGCGTAGGAGGCGTTGTTCAACGCCACGTACGCCTGCCAGACGCCGTCGTCGTCGATCCGGCCCTGGGCGGCGCGCACGGCCGTCAGGTGGGCGCGGGCGGCGTCGATCACGCGCTCCAGAGCAGCGTCCAGCTCACCGTGCTGGTCGGTCATGAGGGAGTCCCTTTCGCGATGGGGAGGATGCGGTCCGGCGACGGACCTGGTCAGCAGGTGCGCAGGAACCGGTCGAGGACCCGCACGCCGAACTGTAGTCCGTCCACCGGTACCCGCTCGTCGATGCCGTGGAACAGGGCCGAGAAGTTGAGGTCGGCGGGCAGTCGCAGCGGCGCGAACCCGAAGCAGCGCATGCCGAGCTGGGAGAAGGCCTTGGCGTCCGTGCCACCGGAGAGCATGTAGGGCACCGGCCGGGCGCCCGGGTCCTCCGCGCGCAGCGCCGCCGACATCGCCTCGACCAGGTCACCGTCGAAGGTGGTCTCCAGCGCCGGCTGCCGCTGGATGTACTCGATGTCGATGTCCGGGCCGACCAGCTCGCGCAGCTGCCGCTCCAGCATCTCGGACTGCCCGGGCAGGCTGCGGCAATCGATGGTGGCGGTGGCCCGGCCGGGGATGACGTTGTCCTTGTAGCCGGCGGCGAGCCGGGTCGGGTTGGCGGTGCTGCGGATGGTCGCCCCGATGATGTTCGCGATCGGGCCGAGCTTGGCGATCGCGGCCTCCGGGTCGTCCGGGTCCAGCTCGACGCCGAGCACCTCGGAGACCTCCTCCAGGAACGCCCGCACGGTCGGGGTGACGGTGACCGGGAAGCGGTGCCGCCCGATGCGGGCCACCGCCTCGGCGAGCGCGGTGACGGCGTTGTCGTCGTGGATGAACGACCCGTGCCCGGGGCGGCCCTTGGCGTGCAGCCGCAGCCAGTCCAGCCCCTTCTCCGCCGTCTCGATCAGGTAGAGCCGGGACGTGTCGTCGATGGAGTACGAGAAGCCGCCGACCTCGCCGACCGCCTCGGTGCAGCCGTCGAAGAGGTCGCGGTGCCGCTGCACCAGGAAGTGCGCGCCGTAGTCGCTGCCCGCCTCCTCGTCGGCGGTGTAGGCCAGCACGATGTCGCGCGGCGGGCGCACGCCGGTGCGCTGCCAGTGCCGCACCACGGACAGCACCATGGCGTCGAAGTCCTTCATGTCGATCGCGCCCCGGCCCCAGAGGTAGCCGTCGCGGATCTCCCCGGAGAACGGATGCACCGACCACTCGTCGGCGTCGGCGGGCACCACGTCCAGGTGGCCGTGGACCAGCAGGGCGTCGCGACCCGGGTCGGTGCCGGGGATCCGGGCGACCAGGTTGGCCCGGCCGGGGGCGGACTCGAAGATCTGCGACTCGACGCCGGCCTCGGCCAGCTTCTCCGCGACGTACTCGGCGGCGCGGCGCTCCCCCGCACTGGTGGCGTTGTCACCGGTGTTGGTGGTGTCGATGCGCAGCAGGTCGCGGCAGAGTTCCACGACCTCGTCGGTGGGGTCGAGGTGGGCGGAGGCGGGGTCGCTCGTCATCGCCTCTTTCTACCAGTCGGGCGGCCTCCCGCGACGGCCCGGCCGGTGCTCACGCGTCGCGGGCCCGCGCGGCGCTCGCGCGCGCCGCCGTTTCATGATCTTGCGGTACGGGTACCGCGTCGGCGTCCGGCGCACCGCCCGTCCCCACGTTCCGGCCGCCCGTCGAGGAGGGCCTCATGACCGTCCCGCTGCCTCCCCTGCCGCCCACCGCCGACGACGCCTACCGGCCCGGCGGACGCAGCATGGCCGACATCGCCGACACCGAGCACCGGCAGCTGCTCGACCTGGCCGACGAGGTCACCGATCCGGAGCTGACCCCCGAGCGGCGGCGGGAGGTGGCCGAGGTGCTGACCGCGGCGATCTCCCGGCACCTCTCCGCCGAGGAGCAGTACCTGCTGCCCGCGGCGCGGGCGGCGCTGCCCGAGGCCGCTGAGCGGGTCGACCGGGAACTGGCGGCCGACGCGGGGCTGCTCGCCGCGCTCAAGGCGATCCAGTCGCCGGACGACCCGGCGCTGGCGGATGTCGCCGAGCGGGTCCGCCGGCACGTCGCCGCGGTGTCGGCGCTGATCGTCCCGCTGCGCGAGGTGGCCACCGACGCGGAGCTGATCCGGCTGGGCAACCGCTGGGAGATCGCCGAGGAGGCGGCCCCCACCCGGCCGCACCCGGGCACGCCGGCCACGCCGCCGTGGAACCGGGTGGTCGAGCCGGCGCTGGGCGTGGTGGACAAGGTGCGCGACGCGGTCACCGGGCGGCGGACGTACCTCGCCGATCTGAAGCGCGACCAGGCCGACTGATCCATCGTCCGACGCCGATCCGTTCAGGCCCTTCCGCCAGCCCGTGCGGTGGTCCTACCGTCACGTTATGAATCTGGAGCTGCGACACCTGCGGGTGGTCTGCGCGATCGCCGAGACGGGGAGCGTGACCAAGGCGGCGTCGACCCTGGGCCTGGCCCAGCCGGCCCTGACGGCGCAGCTCCAGCGCATCGAGCGCACGCTCGGCGGACCACTGTTCGAACGGGACCGGCGCGGTGCCCGGCCCACCGCGCTCGGCGAGCTGGTGCTGGCCCGGGCCCGAGTGCTGCTGCCGGCGATGAAGGGCCTGCAGGACGAGGCGGCCCGGTTGGCCGGAGCGGAGGACAGCCTGGGGCGGTACCGCTTCGGCGGGGTGAACTCCCCGATCCTCGGCCGGCTGGTGCATCGGCTGGCCGCCGAGCAGCCCCAGGCGCAGATCACCACGTACGCGTCCTGGTCGACCGACGAGCTGGCCACGCTGGTCGCCGGCGGCCGGCTCGACTTCGCGCTGACCGGGGTGTGCGGCGACGCCACCCCGTCGACCGAGCACGGCCTGCGCTGGCGGGAGGTGTCGCTCGACCCGGTGATGGTGCTGCTGCCGGCCACCCATCCGATGGCGCACCGCGACGAGGTCGCGCTGGCCGACCTGCGCCGCGAGCAGTGGGTGGGCGCCCCCGGCGACGGCTGCTTCGGCGACTGCTTCGCCGCCGCCTGCGCCCGCGCGGGCTTCACCCCCCGCAAGGTCTACGAGACCGACGTACGCGGCTGCATGGACCTGGTCGACGCCGGTGAGGGGGTGGCGCTGTGCCAGGCCACCTTCCGCCCGGTCGCCGGCCTGGTCACCCGGCGGCTGGCCGGGACGCCGCTGCGCTGGCGGCTGCTGCTCGGCTGGCACCCCGACTCACCCGCCGCCCGGGTCGCCGAGCCGGTGCTGGAGACGGCGCTGGCGGCGTACACCGACTCGCTGGCGGCGCACCCGGCCTATCTGGCCTGGCTGTTGCGCAACCCGGCGTTCGGGGTGCGGCAACGCAGCGGAGTCTGACCCGTCCCACGACCCGTCGGACCGGTGCGGCGCGGACCCACCGCGCCGGAGCCTCGCGCGCCGATCGAACGGCACCGATCAGATTTCTTTCTCTCGATCAAGCCGTACTTTCGGTCAGAACTGCAAAAGTATTGAGCTTTCACGCCTAACTTTTGCTTTACACGGCAGTCCCACCTCCCTATGTTCAATGTCACGGTCGTCGATCCCCCCGAGGTGACGCGGATGACGGATGACAGTGGAGCGCGAGGGCCGGCCCTGCTCGGCATGCACGGCATCAGCAAGAGCTTCTTCGGCGTACCGGTCCTGGACGACGTACGGCTGGAATGCCTCCCCGGCGAGATCCACGCCGTGATGGGCGAGAACGGCGCCGGGAAGTCGACCCTGATGAAGATCCTCGTCGGGGTGCACCAGCCGGACGCCGGGCGGATCGAACTGGAGGGCACGCCGGTCCGGTTCCACCACCCCCGCCAGGCCCTCGCCGCCGGGGTGAGCATCGTGCACCAGGAACTCAACCTGCTGCCCGACCGGACGGTGGCGGAGAACATCTTCCTCGGCCGCGAGCCCCGCCGCCGGCTCGCCGTGGACCGCGCGGCGATGGACCGGGCCGCCACCCGGCTGCTGGCCACGCTGCGCGCCGAGGACCTCATCTCGCCGCGGGCCCTGGTCGGCCGGCTGCCCGTGGCGCAGCAGCAGCTGGTGGAGATCGCCAAGGCGCTCTCCTACGCGCCGCGGCTGCTGGTGCTCGACGAGCCGACCGCGGCGCTCTCCCCGCACGAGGTGGACACGCTGTTCGACCGGATCCGCCGGCTGCGCGCCGACGGGTTGACCGTGCTCTACATCTCGCACCGGCTCAAGGAGATCTTCGACCTCACCGACCGGATCACCGTACTCAAGGACGGCCGGCGGGTGGCCACCGTCCGCACCGCCGAGGTGGACACCCGGACGCTGGTGCACCTGATGGTCGGGCGGGAGCTGGACCACTACTACCCGCCCCGCGCCGGGCCCGGGCGGATCGGGCCGGTCCGGCTCGCCCTGCGCGGGGCCGGCGCCGGGCCGCTGCACGACATCGACCTCGACCTGCGCGCCGGCGAGATCGTGGGGCTGGCCGGGCTGGCCGGGTCGGGCCGGACCGAACTTGCCCGCCTGCTTTTCGGCGCGACCCGGATGACCAGCGGCAGCGTCGAGCTGGACGGACGGGCACGCCGGCTGCGCTCGGTCCGGCACGCCATCCGCAGCGGCATCGGCCTGCTCACCGAGGACCGCAAGACCGAGGGGCTGGTGCTGCAGCTGTCGGTACGCGACAACAGCCTGCTCGCCGTCCGCGCGCTGGGCCGCCGGGCGGTGCGCCGGGCGGGGCTGGGCGACCTGCTCGACCGGGTGGGGCTGCGCGGCTCCACCGCCCGGGAGGTCCGCTACCTCTCCGGCGGCAACCAGCAGAAGGTGGTGCTCGCCCGCTGGCTCGCCACCGGCGCCCGGGTACTGATCTTCGACGAGCCGACCCGGGGCGTCGACGTGGGCGCGAAGGCCAGCATTCACGAGCTGATGCGCGAACTGGCCGACGCCGGCACCGCGATCCTGATGATCTCGTCGGAACTGCCCGAGGTGATCGGGATGGCCGACCGGATCGTGGTGCTGCGCGAGGGCACCGTCGCCGGCGAACTGCCGGCCGGCGCGAGCGAGGCCGAGATCATGCTGCTGGCCACCGGCGAACCGGACCGCCGCGCCGCCGCAGTGGGCGCGCCCGGTCAGGGCGGTGCCGCATGACCACCTCGACGGTGGCCCGACCGGCGGCCCGGCCCGGCCTGCCCCTCGACGCCGCCCCGGCCTCCAGCGCGCCGGTCTGGCTGGTCTTCGGCGGAGTGTTCGCGGTCGCCTGGCTGCTGGTGGAGCTCAACGGCGGCCAGTTCATGACGGTGGAGAACCTGCAGAACATGGCGGTCCGGTCGGTGGCGCTGGGGCTGGTCGCGGTCGGCCAGACGATCGTGCTGATCGGCGGCTCGCTGGACCTGTCCGTGGCGTACATGGTCAGCGTCACCGCGGTCGGCGCGTCCTTCGTCATGCAGGGCGACCCGGACCGGATGGCGCTCGGCGTCGCGGTCACCCTGGTGCTGGGCGTCGTGGTGGGGCTGGTCAACGGGCTGATCGTCACCGGCCTGCGGGTCAACGCGTTCATCGCCACCCTGGGCACCTCGCTGGTGATGAGCGGCATCCTCAACGCGCTCTTCACCAACTTCACCGGCGCGGTGCCCCGGCAGTTCCAGGGGCTGGGCTACCAGGCGCTCGGGCCGGTGCCGGTGGCGGTGCTCCTGCTGCTGGCGGTGGTCGCACTCGCCTGGTACCTGCTGCGCCGTACCCGCTTCGGCTACCACCTCTACGCCGTGGGCGGCAGCGCCGAGGCGGCCCGGCTGTCGGGGGTCCGTACCGACCGGGTGGTCGTCACCGCGCACGTGCTGTGCAGCCTGACCGCCGTGCTGACCGGACTGTTCCTGGTCAGCCGGCTGCGCTCCGGCGCGCCCTGGGTCGGCCCGGACGGCGGGTACGACCTGGAGTCGATCGCCGCCGCGGTGGTCGGCGGCACCGCGCTGGCCGGCGGGCGGGGCAGCGTGGCCGGCACCCTCGCCGGGGTGCTGATCCTCGCCGTCATCGACCAGGTCTTCAACGAGTTCGAGGTGAACGCCTTCCTCAAGACCCTGATCCGGGGCGTGATCATCGTCGGCGCGGTGGCGCTCTACGCGGCGCGCGGCCGGCGCAGCGAGGGGAGCTTCTGATGACCGCCACCGTGGCCCCGCCGACCGGGCCCGCCGCGGAGCGCCCCGGCGCGCGGGTCGGGCGCCTGCTGCGCGCGGTCCCGCCGATCTGGCTGGTACTCGCCGTGGTGATCGTGCTGATCGCCTGGCGCAACCCGACGTTCGTCGAGCCGGGCCCGTTCCTGGCCTTCCTGCGCCGCTGCGCGCCGCTGGCGGTGCTCGCCGCCGGACAGGTCTTCGTCATCATCGCCGGCGAGTTCGACCTCTCGGTCGGCGCGCTGGTCACCGCCGTGGTGGTGGTGGCCGCGCGGCTCTCCGACGGCGATCCGGCCGCCACCTGGTGGCTGATCCCGCTGCTGCTCGCCGCGGGCGCCGGGGTCGGCCTGGTCAACGGGCTGGTCACCACCCGGCTACGGGTGCCGTCCTTCATCGCCACGCTGGGCATGCTGCTGGTGCTCAACGGTGCGGTCTTCCTCTGGTCGGGCGGAGCCCCGCGCGGGTCGCTGGCCGACAACTTCCGCCAGTTCGGCCGCTTCGGCATCGATCTGCCCGGGCTCGGTCAACTGCCGTACGCGGTGCTGATCCTGGTCGCCGTGGGCGTCGGGTCGTGGCTGCTGCTGTCGCACAGCCGCTTCGGCCACCAGGTCTACGCCGCCGGCGGCAACCCGCGCGCCGCCGCCCTCTCGGGGGTGGACGTCCGTCGGGTGCGGACGGTCGCCTTCGTCATCTCCGGTCTCGCCGCCGTGGTGGCGGGGATCCTGCTCGGCGGCTTCCCGGGGTCACCGCCGAGGCCGGCGTGGGTTACGAGTTCCAGGCGATCGCCGCCGTCGTGCTCGGCGGCGCGGTGCCGGGCGGGGGTCGCGGCAGCGTCGGCGCCGCCCTCGCCGGCGCGCTCACCCTGCAATCGGTGTTCACCCTGCTCAACCTCCTGGGCCTGGCCAAGTCGCTGCGCGACGCGGTGCAGGGCCTGATCATCATCGGCGCGGCCGCGTACGCCGCACACCGGCTGCGCCGGTCCGGCTGACGCCGCGCCCGAGAACCGTCGTGAGGAGAAGCCCCATGAGACCTCCCCTACGGACCCGGCTCGCCGTGGTCGGCGTGGTCGTCCTCGTCGTCACCGCCGGTTGCACCTCGACCGCGCCGGAGGACGAGGAAGGCCCGGCCGGTGCCGGCACCGGGCAGCAGTCGTCGTTCTTCGTGCAGGCCGACTACGACGAGCAGATTGCGCAGCGGGCCGGCACCCCGACCGGGCCCGCCGACCAGCCCTGGTTGCAGGCCATCAACCCGCAGCTCACCGACACCGCGAAGTTCAAGAAGTCCGGCCGGCACACCATCTGCTTCTCCAACGCCGGGGTCAACAACCCGTGGCGGGTGGTCGGCTGGACCACCATGCAGGCCGAGGCGAAGCTGCACCCCGAGATCGCCGCGCTGACCGCGGTGGACGCCGAGGGCAAGGACGACAAGCAGATCAGCGACATCGACGGACTGCTGGCGAGCCGCAAATGCAGCGCGCTGATCGTCTCGCCGAACACCACCGCCGCGCTCACCCCCGCGGTCGAGAAGGCCTGCCAGACCGGCCTGCCGGTGATCGTCTTCGACCGGGGCGTCAACACCGACTGCCCGGTGACTTTCATCCACCCGATCGGCGGGTACGCCTTCGGGGCCACCGCCGCCGAGTTCCTGACCGACAAGGTCAAGAAGAACGGCCGGATCCTCGCCCTGCGCATCCTGCCCGGCGTGGACGTGCTGGAGACCCGTTGGTCGGCCGCGAAGGTGGTCTTCGACAAGGCGGACGTGAACGTGGTGGGGGTCGAGTTCACCGACGGCGACGCGGCCAAGGTGAAGACCATCGTCAACGACTACCTGGAGCGCTACGGCAGCATCGACGGCGTCTGGATGGACGCCGGGGCCACCTCGGTCGCGGCGGTCGAGGCGTTCGAGGACGCCGGCCAGCCGGCGCCGGTGATCACCGGCGAGGACCAGCAGGACTTCCTGCGGCTGTGGCAGGAGAAGAAGCTGACCGCCATCGCCCCGACCTACCCGACCTACCAGTGGCGTACCCCGATCCAGGCGGCGCTGGACATCCTGGCCGGCAAGCAGGTGCCGAAGGAGTGGGTGCTCCCCCAGCCGACCATCACCCAGGACAACCTCGGGCAGTACGTGCTGCCGCAACTGCCGCCGCTGCACTACGCGCTCTGCGGCTGCGAGAAGATGCCCGGCTTCCCGCAGAACTGGGGCGGCAACCAGTAGCCCGCCCGGCGCGGGACCGGCCCGGCCGGTTCCGCGCCGGCGACCCGACCCACCGACGAGCTGTGAGGAGCGCGGTGTGCATCGCCTCGGCGCCAACACCTGGATCTGGGTCTCCCCGCTGACCGACGCCCGGCTGGCCGAGCTGGCCCCGCGGATCCGCGGCTGGGGCTTCGACACGATCGAGCTGCCCATCGAGAACCCGGGCGACTGGGATCCGGACACCACCGCCGCCCTCCTCGACGACCTGGGGCTGACCGCCACGGTCTGCGCGGTGATGCCGCCGGGCCGCGACCTGGTCGGCGACGACCCGGACGTGGTCGCCCGGACCGGCGACTACCTGCGGTACTGCGTCCGGGCGGCGGCCCGGGTCGGTGCCCGCGTGGTCGCCGGCCCGATCTACGCGCCGGTCGGCCGGACCTGGCTGCTCGACGCCGAGGAGCGGGTGGCGACGGTCGGCCGGTTGCGCGACCGGCTGCGACCGTTGGCCGAGGACGCCGCCGCGCAGGGCGTCACGCTCGCGGTGGAGCCGCTGAACCGCTTCGAGACCAGCCTGATCAACACCGCCGACCAGGCCCTGGAGGTGGTCGACGGCATCCCCGGGGCCGGCATCGCGCTGGACACCTTCCACATGAACATCGAGGAGCGGGACATCCCCACCGCGATCCGCACCACCGGCGACCGGCTGGCCCACGTCCAGGTCTGCGCCAACGACCGGGGCGCGCCCGGCAACGACCACCTCGACTGGACCGGCATCGTGGCGGCGCTGCACGACGTGGGTTATCCGGGGCCGCTCTGCATCGAGTCGTTCACCGCGGAGAACCGCACCATCGCCCGGGCGGCGGCGATCTGGCGTCCGCTGGCGCCGACCCAGGACCAGCTGGCCACGGCCGGTCTGGCCTTCCTGCGGGCACTGCTCGGCGGGCCGGCGGTGCCGACGACCGGCTGACCGCAGCGGCGGGCCGAAGAACCGTCGGGGCGACCCGCCCGACGGGCGATGCACCGCGTTCGGTCAGCATTTAGCGCCACATTTCCGGTGAATTCACTATTGCTGAAACTCGCGTTGACGAACGTCGATTTCAGGCGCACGGTTGCGGGCAGAGCAGGAGGTGACGACGGCCGGTGCGGCCGACGACACCGGCGAGCGCGGGGGTCACCCCATTCGGCGGCGCGTCGCAGCCCTCCGCCCGGCGAGCGCCCGGGCGGCACCCGGCACCGTTATCCCCCGAAAGGAGACGGCATGCGCCGCCGACACCTCATCCTGGGCGCCCTGTACGCACTGCTGCTGTCCCTGTTCGTCGCGCCGGCCGGTCCGGCCACGGCCGCCGCGGCGCCGTTCCGGGCGCTGCTGTTCAGCGAGACGGCCGGCTACCGGCACGACTCCATCCCCGACGGCGTCGCCATGTTCAACGAGCTCGCCGCGCAGCACGGGTTCACCGTGGTGCACTCGGAGAACTCCACCGTCTTCACCCCGGCCAACCTGGCGACCTTCGACGTGGTGGTGATGTTCCAGACCTCCGGCATGGTGTGGGACAACGACGCCCAGCGGCAGGCCCTGCAGGACTACGTGACCGGCGGGGGCGGCATCGCCGCCATCCACAACGCCACCGACATGGGCGTCGAGAGTTCCTTCCCCTGGTGGGACGACCTGGTCAACGCCGGCGCCCACATGCCCGAGCACTCCCCCGGCGTACTGCCGGGCACCGCCCACGTCGCCGACCGGGCGCACCCCTCCACCGCCGGGCTGCCGCAACGCTGGCAGCGCAGCGAGGAGTGGTACAACTTCGACGCCAACCCCCGCGGTGACGTGCACGTGCTGGTCACCGCGGACGAGCGTACGTACAACCCGGGCAGCCGGGCGATGGGCCCGGACCACCCGATCTCCTGGTGCCGCGAGGTGGGTGCGGCCCGGGTGTGGACCACCGCGATGGGTCACGCCAAGGGCTCCTACGCCGAGCCGTTCTTCCGCCAGCACGTCCTGGGCGGGGTGCAGTGGGCGGCCGGGGTGGCCGGCGGGGACTGCGGCGGCACCGTCTGGGGCAACTTCGAGAAGGTGTCGCTGGACCAGAACACCGTTGACCCGATGGCGGTCGACGTGGCCGCCGACGGCCGGGTCTTCTACGTCCAGCGCGGCGGCCAGGTGAAGATCTTCAAGCCGGCCGGCGGCACCACCGTCACCGCGGCCACCCTGCCGGTCTACACCGGCGGCGAGGACGGGCTGGTCGGCATGGCGCTGGACCCGGCATTCGGCACCAACAAGTGGATCTACCTCTACCACTCGCCGCAGGCCAGCGCGACCGACGTCAACCGGCTGTCCCGGTTCACCGTCACCGGGGACACCCTCGACCTGGCCAGCGAGAAGGTGCTGCTGGAGGTGCCGGCGTACCGCTCGCGGACCCACCCGGAGCCCGGCCACACCGGCGGCTACCTGGCCTTCGGCCCGGGCGGCAACCTCTACCTGTCCACCGGCGACGACAGCCCGCCCAACTACGACCCGGCCTGGCAGGGGTACGCCCCGCTGGACTGGCGGCCGGGCAAGAGCTTCCTGGACGCGGCCCGCTCCGCCGGCAACACCAACGACCTGCGCGGCAAGCTGCTGCGCATCCACCCGGAGTCGAACGGGACGTACACCGTGCCGAGCGGCAACCTCTTCGCCCCGGGCACCGCGAAGACCCGGCCGGAGATCTACGCGATGGGCTTCCGCAACCCGTTCCGGTTCTCCGTCGACCCGGTCAACGGCTGGGTCAACCTCGCCGACTACGGCCCCGACCGCAGCGGGCCGACCACCAACCGGGGCCCGGAGGGCCTGGTGGAGCTCAACGTCATCAAGCAGGCCGGCAACTTCGGCTGGCCGTTCTGCCACGGCGACAACCAGCCGTACGCGCCGTACAACCCGGACACCGGGGTGGTCGGGGCGAAGTTCGACTGCGCCAACCCGGTGAACAACTCCCCCAACAACACCGGCCTGACCACGCTGCCGCCGCTGGTGCAACCCCAGATCTGGTACGGCTACGGCGCCTCGGCGCAGTTCCCGGAGCTGGGTTCCGGCGGGTCGGCGCCGATGGGCGGCCCGATCTACCGGTACGACGCGGCCAACCCGTCGCCGACCAAGTTCCCCGCCTACTACGACCGGGTGCACTTCTTCTACGAGTGGTCCCGCAACTACCTCAAGGAGATCCACTTCGACGACGCCGGCGGACTGGTGAAGATCAACCCGTTCCTGCCCGGCGGCAACTTCGTCAAACCGATGGACCTGCGGTTCGGCCCCGACGGCTCGCTCTACCTGCTGGAATGGGGCTCCAACTTCGGCGGCGGCAACAACGACTCCGGCCTCTACCGCATCGACTACGTCCGCGGCGGACGGGCACCCGTGGCCAAGGCGAGCGGAACCCCCACCAACGGCAAGGCCCCGCTGACCGTGCAGTTCTCCAGCGCCGGCTCCGCCGACCCCGACCCGGGCAACACCATCAGCTACGTCTGGGACTTCGACGGCAACGGCACCACCGACTCGACGGCGGCGAACCCGTCGCACACCTACACCACCAACGGGAACTTCACCGCCAAGCTGACGGTCCGGGACAACACCGGGCGCAGTTCCTTCGCCAACGTCCCGATCACCGTCGGCAACACCGCCCCGACGGTGACCATCACCGGCCCGCCCAACGGTGGCATGCTCGACTTCGGCCAGCAGGTCGCCTACACGGTGACCGTGACCGACCCCGAGGACGGCACCATCGACTGCACCAAGGTCCTGCTCAACCCGGCGCTCGGCCACGACGACCACGAGCACGGCACCACCGACTACGCCGGCTGCGCCGGGACGATCAACACCGAACTGCTCGGCGGCCACCCCGACGGGGCCAACCTGTTCTACGTGCTCAACGCCCGCTACCAGGACAAGGGCGCGGGTGGCGTGGCCGCGCTCACCGGCTACGGCAAGGCGATCCTGCAACCGAAGCACAAGCAGGCCGAGTTCTTCACCGGCCAGTCCGGGATCCGGGTGATCGACCAGGCCGGCGCGGAGAGCGGCAAGCGCATCGGCGACATCAGCAACGGCGACTGGATCATGTTCGACCCGATGAGCCTCCAGGGGATCAGCACGCTCAGCCTCCGGGTCTCCTCGCCGTACGGAGGCGGCAGCGTCGAACTGCGGGCGGACTCGCCGACCGGGCAACTGCTCGCCACCCAGGCGGTGCCGAACACCGGCGGCTGGGACAGCTACCAGCAGCAGCCGGCGGTGAACGTGGCGGCGCTGGCCGGCACCCACAAGCTCTACCTGGTCTTCCGCTCCAGCCAGAACAACTCCTTCGACCTGGACTCGATGACCTTCGGCGGAGCCGGGGTGGGCACCCCTGGAACCGGGATCGCCGGGAAGACGTACACGCTGACCGCGCAGCACAGCGGCAAGCTCGCCGACGTGGAGGGCGTCTCCACGGCGGACGGCGCCCGGGTGCTGCAGTGGCCGGCGACCGGCGGGAACAACCAGAAGTGGCAGGCGGTGGACGCCGGCGGCGGTGCGGTCACGCTGCGGGCCGTGCACAGCGGCAAGTGCCTGGCGGTGGCCGGCGGTTCGACCGCCGGGGCGGCCCAGGTCGTCCAGCAGACCTGCGGCACGGCCACCAGCCAGCAGTGGCAGGCGGTCGCCACCACCACCACCGGGGTGTACGAGCTCAAGGCCCGGCACAGCGGGCTCTGCCTCGACGTCAACGGCAACTCCACCGCCGACGGGGCGCTACTGATCCAGTGGACCTGCGGCGGCGCCGCGAACCAGCGGTGGCGGCTGACCCCGGTCGGCTGAGCACCGGCGGCCGGTAATACCCGGCCGGTGGCGGTGCGAACCGTCGCCGGCCGGGTATCTGGCGGACATGACCGACCTCGACCCCGCCGCCGACGACCGGGAGATCCTCCGGGAGGCGGCCGCCTCGCACACCGCCGCCGCCCTGGACGTGGAGAGCTTCCTGCGGCGCCTGCCGCAGGTCCCCGACCCGGCGGACATCGCCGAGTACGCCAACCTGGTCACCCGCGAGGAGCGGGCCCGCGCCAACCGGGAGGCCGCCGCGGACGCCGTCGGCCTCACCATCGGCAGCCTGGAGTCCGACCAGGGCCGATGACCGGGCGATCACGAGGGTGCCGTCACGGTCCGACCGTGACGGCACCCTCGCGGTCTCGTGCGGCGAGGCTCAGCGTTCGACGAGAACGTCGTGGCCCAGGTCGAGCAGGGAGTGCCGCCACTCGTCGTCGGCGTTGCCCCGGCGCGGCTTTTCGTCCATCAGTGAGCGGATGCGGTCGATGGCGTCCCGCATCACCTCGACGTCCTCCGGGGTCAGGTCCACCTTGCGCTTGCTGAGCACCCGCAGGATGTGCCGGCCCGGCTGGGGCAGGTCGAGATCCGGGTTCGGGCCGAACGACTCCTCCCCCGAGCCCCGGGTCAACAGCCACTGCCGCAGCTGTTCGGAGGGGACGTTCACCTCGGCGTGAAAGTCCTCCCAGATCACCTCGACCTCAGGGTCGATTCGCTGCTCGCGTACCATCACGCCTCCTCTTCCGGTGGCCCGGACGGCGCCGGGTCCCCGTCGTCGGTCTGCTGCTTCAGGCCCTCCGGCGGCACCCGCACCCGCGCGGGGTTCGCCGTCGGCGGCGCGTGGATCGGTTCGGTGCGGTGGGTCTCCTCGTCGCTCTCCTCGGGTTCGGTCATGTCCGCCCTCCGGGTCATCGCGGATGGGACGTCGAGGCGGCGGTGTAACCGCGCTCCCCTGCGCTCACGTCGACCGCGAGCTGACCGTCGCGCGCGTCGACGGTGACCTTCTGCCCCGGCCCGATCTGGTGCTCCAGCAGCATCCGGGACAGCCGGTTGTCGACCTCCCGCTGGATCACCCGGCGCAGCGGCCGGGCCCCGAACTCCGGCTGGTAGCCGTGCTCGGCGAGCCAGTCCACGCCCGCGGTGGTGAACTCCACCTGGACGTCCTGGGCGTGCAGCCGGCGGCGGGTCTCCTCCAGCAGCAGCTCGGTGATCTGCCGCAGCTGCTGGGCCTCCAGCCGGCGGAAGATGATGGTCTCGTCGATCCGGTTGAGGAACTCCGGGCGGAAGTTCTCCTGGAGGCGGCGCATCAGCCGCTCGCGCAGCTCGTCGCTCTCCTGGGTGCCGCCGGGCTCGCCGGCCTCGAAGCCCACCGCCCGCGTGGTGCCGGTGATCAGCTCCGAGCCCAGGTTGCTCGTCATGATCAGGACGGTGTTCTTGAAGTTCACCGTCCGGCCCTGGCTGTCGGTGAGCCGGCCGTCGTCGAGCACCTGGAGCAGGATGTTGAACACGTCCGGGTGGGCCTTCTCGATCTCGTCGAGCAGCACCACCGCGTACGGGCGGCGGCGCACCGCCTCGGTGAGCTGGCCGGCCTCCTCGTACCCGACGTAGCCGGGAGGCGCCCCGACCAGCCGGGCGACGGTGTGCCGCTCCTGGAACTCGCTCATGTCGACCCGCACCATCCGGTCGGCCTCGCCGAAGAGCGCCTCGGCCAGCGCCCGGGCCAGTTCCGTCTTGCCGACCCCGGTCGGGCCGAGGAAGAGGAAGCTGCCCATCGGCCGGTTCGGGTCGGCCAGCCCGGTCCGCGAGCGGCGCACCGCCTCGGCCACCGCGGTGACCGCGTCCTCCTGGCCGACGACCCGCTCGTGCAGGTGGCCCTCCAGCCGCAGCAGCCGGTCGCGCTCCTCCTCGGTGAGCTGGCTGACCGGGATGCCGGTGGCCCGGGAGACCACCTCGGCGATCTCCTGCGGGCCGACCGAGGGGACGCGGGTGGCCCCCTCGTCGCCCTGGGCGCGGCGGATCTGCTCCTCGACCTCGGCGAGCCGGTCGCGCAGCGCCGAGGCCTTCTCGTACTGCTCGTCGGCGACCGCCTGCTCCTTGTCCCGGCGCACCTCGTCGAGCTGCTGCTCCAGCTCCCGCACGTCGGCGTCCGGAGTACGGGTGCGCAGCCGCACCCGCGCGCCGGCCTGGTCGATCAGGTCGATCGCCTTGTCCGGCAGGAAACGGTCGGTGACGTACCGGTCGGAGAGTTCCGCGGCGGCGACCAGCGCCTCGTCGGTGAAGCGAACCTGGTGGTGCGCCTCGTACCGGTCGCGCAGGCCGCGCAGGATGGTGACGGTGTCCTCGACGCTCGGCTCGGGCACCAGGACCGGCTGGAAGCGGCGGGCCAGCGCGGCGTCCTTCTCGATGCTCTTGCGGTACTCGTCGAGCGTGGTCGCGCCGATCACCCGCAGCTCGCCGCGGGCCAGCGCCGGCTTGAGCATGTTGGACGCGTCCATGCCGCCCTCGCTGCCGGCGCCGCCCGCGCCGACCAGGGTGTGGATCTCGTCCATGAAGATGATCAGCTCGTCGCGGTGGGCCCGGATCTCCTCGATGACCTTCTTCAGCCGCTCCTCGAAGTCGCCCCGGTAGCGGGTGCCGGCGACCAGACCGGAGAGGTCGAGCTGCACCACCCGCTTGCCGAGCAGGGTCTGCGGCACGTCGCCGTCGCAGATCCGCTCGGCCAGTCCCTCCACGATGGCCGTCTTGCCGACACCCGCCTCACCGATCAGCACCGGGTTGTTCTTGGTACGCCGGGAGAGGATCTCCACTGCCTGCTCGATCTCGTCGGCCCGCCCGATCACCGGGTCGATCTGGTCCATCCGGGCCAGCTCGGTGAGGTCCTGCCCGTACTGGTCCAGGGTGGGGGTGCCCCGGTCGGGCCGGGGGCCGCCACCCGTGCCGCGCTCGGCGCTGGCCGCCTGCAACGACTCCGGCTGGATCCGGCCGGCGGCGAGCATCCGGCCGGCCGGCGACTCCGGGTTGAGCGGCAACGCCATCAGGATGTGCTCGGGGCCGATGTAGTTCGCCCCCATCGCCCGGGACAGCTGGTGGGCGTCGAGCAGCGCCCGCTTGGCGGCGGGGGTGAGCGACAGGTTCGGCGGCACCTCCCCCTTCGGCGCGCCGTCGCCGCGCCCGCCGAGCGCGTTGACCAGCGCATCCGGGTCGGCACCGGCGCGGCGCACCAGGTCCCGCAGCGGCTCGCGTTGCAGCGCGGCCCAGAGCAGGTGGTCGGTGTCGAGGTCGTTGCTGTGCTTCTGGGCGGCCCGCCGGGCCGCGTCGGCCAGCATCTCCCGGGCATCGGCGGTCATCAGCCGGGTGATGTCGACCCGGTGGGCCGGTCGGCGTCCACCCTCACCCCGCCCGAAGTACCGGGCCAGGAACTCGTCCCAGGGGTCGGAGCCGAAGTCACCGGGTCCCATCATCTCTGTCCTCCGCAATCGGGGCGCGGCACGGTCGCCGGGAGCGACACCGCCAGGGCGCGGCACGGTCGCCGGTGGCTACCCGGCGACCGGCGCGACAAACGCCACCGGGTGGCAGGCTGGGGGCATGGACTCCCGCCCGCTGCTGATCGTCGACGGTGCCAACGTGGTCGGTTCCCGACCCGACGGGTGGTGGCGGGACCGGGCCGGCGCCGCCGCCCGGCTGCGCGACGCCCTCGCGCCGCTGGCCGACCGGGGGCTGCCGCCCGAGCTGCCGCCGCCGGTGGAGGTGGTGCTGGTGGTGGAGGGCGCGGCCCGGGAGGTGCCCGGGGTGACCGGGGTGCACACGGTGCCGGCACCCGGTTCCGGCGACGACGCCATCGTGGCGCTGGTGCGCGACGCGCCGCAGCGGCGCCGGCTGGTGATCACCGCCGACCGGGAGCTGCGCGACCGGGTGGCGGCCCTCGGCGCCGAGCTGCACGGCCCGCGCTGGCTGCGCGAGCACACCCACCCGACCGCCTGACCAGCCGGACCGGGCCGCGCCGCCGGTCCCGTCGATGGGACCCGGGCACCCCCGGACGGGACCGGACGAACCGCCGCTTGACGCCTTCTGCGCACGTCACGGGGGTGACCGGACACCCAGGCGGCAACACCGCCAGGGCGGATGTTCTCTCCCCGGCGGGTATACGTTGTAATGGACGTCTCCCCGCCCCCAGGAGGTCACCGTGGCGAGCGTCGCCGAGCTGAAGGCAGCCATCGAGGTCGCCCTCCAACAGATCGGTGACGGGCAGACAGCCGTGCAGGCGGCCGGCGAGAAGCTCTCCGAGGCGCAGCAGACCCTGGCGGGGGCGCTGGAGGGCAGCGGCCACGAGACGGTGGAGAACGCGCAGGCCTCGCTGACCCAGGCCGGCCAGGAGCTGGAGGAGTGTCTCGCCGCGACCCTCGTCGCGGTGGAGCAGGCGCAGCTCTACGTCTCGACGCTCTGAGCCGGCGGCCGTGTCCATCATCGAGGATGTCGGGGCGCAGGTGCGCGCCGCCGCCGAGGAGCTGCCGCTGGCGCCGCTGGCCCAGGCGTTGGAGAAGTTCGGCCAGGCCACCGAGCGGCTGCGCTGGGTCCGGCAGGAGTCGGCCAACCCGATGGGGGTGCCGGAGCTCTCCGCCGCCACCGAGCACGCCGAGGCCGCCGGGCACGCGCTGCGGGTGGCGCAGGAGCAGCTGTCGGCGTACCTGGCCGCGATCGGGCTGGCCCCCGACGGCGCGCCCCCGGCGGCGCCGGGCCGCCGCGAGCCGAGGCACGACGCGCCCCGCGCGGACGCCGTACCGCCGGCCGGCCCGGCACCGCAGCCGCAGGCCGACCCGACCGTCAAGCGGTGGTGGTCGGTGCGGGTGGCGGAGCTGACCGGGGGCCGGGAGGGCCCGCCGGACGAGCCGGACGAGCGGATCGCCGACTCCCGCGAGCTGCTGCGCCGGGTGGTCACCGGGGTCCGCTCCGGCGACCGGGACCGGCTGCACCGGGAGCTGCGCACCGCGCACGCCGACGTCGGCCTCGGACTGGCCGCGGTGGCCCCGCCGCTGCTGCGCGACCTGGCCGGGGAACTGCTCGGGCACCCGCCCCGCGCCGACGACCTGGGCCGGCTTCGCCGCGAGCTGGACGGCCGGGTCCGCGATCTGCTGCCCGGGCTGCCGCCGCCGGTACTGGACACCCTGCTCACCCGGGTCTGCCGGATGCCCCCGCCCCGCTCGGGCGAGCAGCCGCACGCCGCCGATCCGGCGGTCACCGCCGGCGTGGTGACCGGGGTGCTGCTGGCCCGCCTCGGCCGGGACCTGCCCCGCGACGAGCCGAACCCCGGCCGGGCGCCGGCCGCCGAGCGCCGGCCCGGCGGTGGGCATCGTGGCTGACCTGCGCAACCACCTGGTGACGCGGGTACGGGGGATGCTCTCCGAGGCCCTCGGCGCGACGCGTACCCGGTTGGCCGACGCCGAGACGGAGTTCACCGTCGCGCGGGAGCGGCTGGTGCGGGTGCGGCGGGCCGCCGCGGCGGTGCCGCAGCGCGTCGGCGCGGAACGCGACCGCCGGTTGGCCGAGATCGACGACCGGCACGCGGCACGGATCGCCGAGCTGGCCCGCCGGGCCGCCGCCGCCGCGCTGCGCGAGGCGCCTGGCGCCGCGTCCGCGCCGTGGACGGCGTGGCGGGCGACGCCGGCCGGACGCGGCGAGCCGATCGGTCCGGTCCGCGTCGGCACGCTGCGCATCGCCGGTGCCGAGCCGGTCCCGGCGCTGGTGCCGCTGCTGGACGCCGGGCACGTGCAACTGTCCGGCGGCGACCGCGAGGGCGCGGACGCGGTGGTGACCGCGCTGCTGCTGCGCGGCGTCGGCCGGGCCGACCCGGGCAGCGTGCGGCTGTACGGCTACGACCCGGAGCACCTGGGCGGCGGGCTGGCCGGCTTCGCCCCGCTGGGCACCGCCGGGCTGCTCACCTTCGTCGGCCCGGGCGGGCTGGGCCGGCTGCTGGACGACCTGGTGGAGCAGATCCGCCGGATCAACGAGACGGTGCTGGCCGGCGAGTACGGCTCGCTGCGCGAACTGGCCGCGGCGACCGGCCGCCGGCCGGAGCCGTGGCGGGTGGCGGTGCTGCTCGGCGGGGACGAGCTGTCCCGGCACGAACGCGGTCAGCTGGACCGGGTGGTACGCACCGGCGCGGCCTGCGGCGTGCACCTGGTGGTGCGCGGCATCCCGCTGCCGGAGGACCCGACGGTCACCCGGATCGTCGCCGAGCCGGGCGACGCCCACGTCGGCGTCCCCGCCACCCTGCCGGTACGCCTCGACCCGCCGCCGCCCGGCACGCTGGTCACCGAGACCTGCCGGGAGATCGCCTCCCGGGTCAACGCCGGCCCGCCGCCGACGCCCTTCACCGATCTGCTGCCCCCACCGGAGCAGATGTGGAAGGAGGACTCGGCGCACGGGCTGACCGCTCCGATCGGCGAGGGCCCGCACGGCCGGCCGGTGCTGCTCACGCTGGGCGACTATCCGCCGCACGCGCTGATCGGCGGCCCCTCCGGCACCGGCAAGACCAACCTGATCTTCGCCTGGATCGGCGCGCTCGCCGCCCGCTACTCCCCCGCCGAGCTGGAGTTCTACCTGCTCGACTTCAAGGAGGGGGTGTCCTTCGCCCGGTTCGCGCAGGGCCGCCGCGACCCGAGCTGGCTGCCGCACATGCGGCTGGTCGGGATCAACGTCAACACCGACCGCGAGTTCGGCCTGGCGCTGCTGCGGTTCCTCGCCGAGGAGCTGCGCCGGCGGGCCGACGCCGCCAAGAAGCACGAGGTCACCAAGCTGGCCGAGCTGCGGGCGGTGGACCCGACCGGGCACTGGCCGCGGATCGTGGCGGTGGTCGACGAGTTCCAGGCGCTGCTGGCCGGCCGGGACGTGGTCGCGCGGGAGGCCGCCGACCTGCTGGAGGACCTGGCCCGGCGGGGCCGGTCGCAGGGCATCCACCTGGTGCTCGCCTCGCAGGACGTGCGGGGCATCGAGGCGCTGTGGGGACGCCCGGCGCTGGTCGCGCAGTTCACCCTGCGCATCGCGCTGCCCAAGGCGCTGCGCATCCTGGCCGAGCGCAACGACGCGGCGCAGGCGCTGCCGCGCCACCACGCGGTGGTCAACGCGGAGTCCGGGATGACCGAGGGCAACCAGGTGGCCCGGATCCCGTCGGCGAGCGACTGGGAGACCTGGAGCGAGCTGCAGCACCGGCTGTGGCGGATGCGGCCGCCGGACGCCGCCCCGGCCCGGCTCTTCGACGGCGACGCCGTCCCCCGGCTGGTCGACGCGCCAGACTACCGCGCGCTGGCCCCGCAGGGCGACACCCCGCCGCCCCGGGGTCCGGTCGCCCTGCTCGGCGAGATCATCGACGTGCAGGCCCGCTCGGCGGCGCTGCGGCTGCCCCGCGCCCCCGGGCGCAACCTGGCGGTGCTCGGCACCCGGGTGGACGAGGCCTGCGCGGTGCTCGACGCGGCAGCCCGGTCGCTGGCCCGCCAGCACCGGCCGGGCACCGCCCGGTTCTCCATCGCCTGCCTGGACCCGGACGCCGACCCGGCCGCCCGCGCCCTCTACGAGGACCTGGCCGACGACGCGGCCTGGTACGACGAGGAGACGGTGCCGGAACTGATGGCCGAGACGGCCGAGGCGTTGGGCCGGCCGGGCACCCCGAGCACCCCGCACTACCTGCTGCTGTTCGCCGTCGACGCGGCGGCCGGACGGCTGGCGGCACCCGCGGGCGGGCGCAGCGGGCTGGAGCAGCTGCGCCGGATCCTGCACGACGGGCCGGAGCGGCGTACCCACGTGCTGGCCTGGTGGCGCGGGATCGCCCGGATGCGGGTGGACCTCGGCGGGCCGGCCGCCCGTACCGACCAGATCGGCGCCTGGGTGGCCCTCGACGTGCAGGGCGCGGAGCTGGGCTCCTCGCTCTATCCCGGCACCGGCGGCCCGGACTGGTACCCCCGCCCGTGGCGTGGGCTCTTCTTCGACCGGGCGGTGCACCGCACCGGACAGGTGATCATCCCTTATGGTCCCTCCCGATGAACGAACCGGTCGCCAGTGACACGTACGCCGCCCACGTCCGCCGGCTCGCCGACCTGACCGGCCGGGTCCGGGCCCAGCGCGCCGAGGCGCAGGCCTGGCACGAGCAGCAGTGCGCCGCCGCCGAGCGGGCGGTGGCCGAGGCGACCGCCGGGCTGCGCCGGGCCGAGGCGGAGGTGGCGCAGGCCCGGTCCATGGTGGAACGGGTCGACGCCGAGGTCGGGCACCTCTGGGCGGAGCTGCGCGGCCGGCTGGGGCTGGGCGGGCGGCGGCTCGGGCCGGCGCCGGGGCCGGCCCGGGACGCGACCGGTGACCCGGTGGCCGCCCTGCGCGGGGTGCGGGAGCTGCTGGACCGGGCCGGGCAGCCGGGTGAGCTGCCCGCCTCGGTGAATCCGCTGCTGGCGCTCTGCGGGGTGGCGGGCGCGCTGGTGGCGTACCTGCTCGGGGCGGGCGCCCGCGCGCTGGGCCACCGCTACGGCGGCGACCTGGCGGTGGGCATGCCGGTGCTGGCCCTGGTGGTGACGCTGCTCGGCCCGCTGGCCGGGCTGGCGCCGGCGAAGCGGCTGGCGGACCGGCGGCACGCCCTGCTGGGCCCCCGGCCGATGGCGATCGTGCTGGTCGCCGGGGTGGCGACCACGGTGGCGCTGCTGGTGCTGACCCGCTGAGCGCGGCGGTCCGGCCCCGCTCGCCCGGCCCTGCCGGAGCACGCGCGGCCCCGGCCGGAGCACGCGCGGCGTGCCCGCCGCGCCCGGACGGGCGGCGGCGGGCCGGGTCGGATCAGGCGGGGACGGCGACGGCCTCGCGCAGCAGCCGGCGGGCGAGTACCAGCCGGTCGGCGTCGTCGTCCAGGCCGGGCAGGTCGCCCACCCGGGTGACGGTGCCGGTGAGCAGGGTGCGCAGCGCCGGTTCGCAGGTGCCGGGCAGGGTGATGGTCCGGTCGGGCAGCCGCAGCGCCACCCGGTGCCCGGTGGTGGTGCTGAGCTGCCAGCGCAGTCCGGGCCGCGGGGCGATCCGGCTGTCGGCGTCCAGCGCGGCGAGCGCGGCGGCCTGCGCGAGGGGCCGGATCGGGGCCGGCCGGGCGGCGGGCCAGGCGCGCCCGCGCAGCCGGGCGGCGACCGCCGCCGGGTCGGCGCGCAGCAGCCAGTCCCGCAGCGCCTCGACGGTCTCGGTCAGCTCCGGTTCGATGGCGTCGGGGTCGGCGACGTCGGTGCCGAAGGGCAGCCCGGCGCGCAGCCGGGGGTCCTCGGCGGCCAGCGCGAGCAGCTCCTCGACCAGGGCGTACCGGGTCAGCGCGCGGATGCCGACGGTCAGGTGCAGCGAGGCGGACTCCTGCGCCTGCGCGCTGTGCAGCCAGCCGCGCGGCAGGTAGAGCGCGTCGCCCGGGGCGAGCACCACGTCCAGCGCGGCGGGGCCGTCGGCGGTGGCGGCGACCTCGTCGGCCCGTCCGCCCCAGGGCTGCTTCTCCAGCGGGTCGGGCAGGACCGGCGGGTGGATGCGCCAGTGCTTGCGGCCGTCGACCTGGAGCACGAAGACGTCGTGGGTGTCGTAGTGGGTGGCGAAGCCCTGGCTGCCGGCCGGGGTCAGGTAGGCGTTGACCTGCAACGGCTGCGCCAGCGCGGTGCCGAGGTCGCGGGCGAAGTCGACCAGGGCCGGCCAGGTGCGGTGCAGGCCCTGCAACACCAGCGTGGCGCCGGACGCGTACAGCTCCAGCACCTTCTCGTCGAGGACCTGGTCGGTGATCTCGGCGCCGGCGCCGCCGCCGCCGGTGTAGCGGGCCGCCGGCACGAGCTGGCCGTCCTTGGCCACCCGCAGGAACGGGGTACGCAGACCCCGCCGGCTGAGCAGCTCGTCGGCGTCGGCGGGGCTGAGCAGGTCGGTGAAGCCGTCGGGGTTGGGCAGTTCGTCGGCGCGGGAGAGCAGCGGCGCCCGGCCCCAGTGGGCGGCGGCGAACTTCGCCGGCTCGACGCTGACGCAGCGCGCCAGGGCGTCCGCGGCGGACGGATCCGCCGGGCGGCCCTGGCGCGTTGCGTCAGGGCCGCCCGGCGGGTCGATGATCGTCACGACGCCGGTCAGCCGGCGCTGCCGTCGGCGCCACCGTCCTGGTGACCGGGGGTCGCGCCACCGTCGGCCGGACCCTCGGCACCACCGTCGGCGCCGCCGTCCTGCTGGCCGGGGGTCGCGCCACCGTCGGCCGGACCCTCGGCACCCTGGTCCGCGCCCTGGTCGGCGCCGCGCTCGGCACCACGGTCCGCGCCGCCGTCGGCGCCGCCGTCCTGGTGACCGGGAGTCGCGCCACCGTCGGCCGGGCCCTCGAGGCCGCCGCCGCTGGTGGTCTGCATGTCGTCGTCGTTGAGTGCCATGGTGCTCCCTCGGGTGTGCCGCCCCGCCATCGGTCGGGGTCCGTCGTGCAGCGGGTGGTACCCCACGCGCGATCTTCTCTAACCACACCGTAGACGCCGGGACCCGGCGAGAGGGACAGTTCGCCCGCCCCCGCCGGGGCTCGGCGGCGCGCCGCCGGACGGCGCGGCAGCGGCGGCGGTGCCAGGATGGGAGGACACCCCGTCCGGCAGGAGGTCACCATGGGGCAGCCGCAGCCCGCACCGCTGACGCCGCTGGCCGAGGACTGGCAGCGCGCCCTGGCCGTGGTGGCCCACCCCGACGACCTGGAGTTCGGTGCGGCCGCCGCCGTCGCCCGGTGGACCGGGCAGGGCAAGGAGGTCGTCTACTGCCTGGTCACCAGCGGCGAGGCCGGCATCGACGGGATGACGCCCGAGCGGGCCCGGGTGGTCCGCGAGGAGGAACAGCGCGCCTCGGCCGCCGTGGTCGGGGTGACCACGGTGGAGTTCCTCGGCCGGCCCGACGGCCTGCTGGAGTACGGCGTGCCGCTGCGCCGGGCGATCGCCGAGGTGATCCGGCGGCACCGCCCCGAGGTGGTGATCACCAACAACTTCCGGGACACCTGGGACGGGGCGTACGCGCTCAACCAGGCCGACCACATCGCGACCGGGCGGGCGGTGCTCGACGCGGCCCGCGACGCCGGCAACCGGTGGATCTTCCCGGAGCAGCTGACCGGCGGGGTGGCGCGGTGGAACGGGGTACGCGAGGTGTGGGCGGCCGCCTCGCCGCTGTCGCGGCACGGGGTGGACGTCACCGCCACCTTCGACGCCGGGCTGGCCTCGCTGCGGGCGCACGACGCGTACCTGCGGGGCCTCGGCGACGGCGGCTTCGACCCGGAGGAGTTCCTGGAGAGCCTCAGCCGTCCGGTGGGCACCAGGCTCGGCGTCCGCTACGGCGCCGCGTTCGAGGTCTTCCCGCTGGGCCTGCACTAGGCGGTCGCGATGATCCTGATCGGCACCTCCGGCTGGCAGTACCGCGACTGGCGGGACCGCTTCTATCCGCCGAAGCTGCCGCAGCGGCTCTGGTTGGAGCACTTCGTCACCCGGTTCGCCACCGTCGAGGTGAACAACGCGTTCTACCGGCTGCCCGAGCGGGAGACCTTCGCCGCCTGGCGGGCGCGTACCCCGGAGGACTTCTGCGTGGCGGTGAAGATGAGCCGCTACCTGACCCACATCAAGCGGCTGCGCGACCCGGCCGAGCCGGTCGCCCGGTTCCTGGGCCGGGCCACCGCGCTCGGCGACCGGCTCGGGCCGGTGCTGGTGCAGCTCCCGCCGAACCTGCCCGCCGACCCGGCGGCGCTGGACGCCACCCTGCGGCTCTTTCCCGACGAGGTGCGGGTGGCGGTGGAGCCCCGGCACCCGTCCTGGTGGACCACCGAGGTGCGGCAGGTGCTCCAGCGGCGGCGGGCCGCGCTGGTCTGGGCGGACCGGCTCGGCCGGCCGGTGACCCCGCTGTGGCGCACCACGGACTTCGGCTACCTGCGGCTGCACGAGGGCCGCGCCCGGCCCCGGCCGCGCTACGGCCGGGCGGCGCTCGCCTCCTGGGTGCGCCGCCTGGGCGAGGCCTTCGACGACGCCGAGCCGGCCTACGTCTACTTCAACAACGACCCGGGCGGCGCGGCCGTCGTCGACGCGGTCGCGTTCGCCGGGCTGGCTCGCCGGGCGGGGCGTACGGTGAGCCGGACGGCGTGACCTGCCGGCCCCGGGCACGCGCCGGCCCGCCCCGCACGGCGGGACGGGCCGTGGATCGCCCGGTCAGGGGATCATGCGCTGCAGGTCGCCCGGCATGTTGGACTTGACGTCCTGCCACTCGCCCTGGGTCACGTGCTTGCGCAGGGTGTCGAGCACCACCTGCACCACCCGCTCCGTGCCGCCCTCCACGTCGTACGGGAAGCCCTGGCGGACCTCGTAGAGGAAGTCGTCGCGGTTCAGCTTGATCGGCACGCTGTCCGGCTGCCAGCCGTCGAAGTAGATCCCGCGCAGCAGCACCGGCAACTGGGCCGCGAACTCAGCGCTCTCCTGCACCGACATCCGGTCGCGCAGCAGGTGCAGGACGGTCCGCAGGGCCGCGTACGACTGGTTGCGCTGCGCCTTCGGCCACCCGTACGCCTGCTCGATGTCCTTCAGGATCAGGTTCGTCTTGTCCAGCGAGGACTCGAACGCCGAACTCAACTGCTCAGCCATCTGTCCACCCCCGTGCGTCGTCTTCCCACCGACGGTTGTCGGTGCGGGGCGGCGGCCCGCTCGGCCCCCGCCACAGCCGGGTCGGCCTGATCCGACCGGGTCGCTCGCGGGCGTTGCCGTCGGCCGTTCCGACCACGTGCAGCACTCCGCCACGTCGCCTGTCCGTCACGACCCGAACCGCCATGGGCCACCTCCGTCGCTGTCGGCCTCGCGTCCCGTCGGTCGACGGACCGCAGACACCGTCCATGCTGCGTGGCGATCAGGTGAGCCGGCCTCACCCCGAGCGGGTGAACTCCGCCCGGCGGCTCAGGCGGTGGCGTCGAGCAGGCCGGCCAGCGTGGTGGCGTTGGTTTGCGCGTAGTCGCGGTAACAATTGTTCATCAGTACGTGGGTCTGTTCGGCCGAGTCGGCCAGTTCGCGCAGCTTCGGCGCCCAGTCCCGCAACTCCCGCTCGGAGTAGTGGTAGCCGAACTTCTCGTGGATGTCCTTGCTGGTCCACTTGTCGCTGTGGCCGTGGAAGCGCACCACCGCGAGGTCCGCGGTGGCGGCCAGCACCGGGGGTACGGAGGAGCGGTGGCCCTGGGGCATGTCCACGCCGACGTACGGCAGCCGGTGTTTGCGCAGGAAGGCCAGCGTCTCGTCGGCGTTGGCGCCGTCGAACCAGGAGGCGTGCCGGAATTCGAAGACCGGCCGCAGCGGGCGGCAACGCCGCTCGACCTCCAGCAGGTACTCCTTGTTCTCCCGCTTGATGGTGAACCAGGGCGGGAACTGGAACAGCAGCGCGCCGAGCCGGCCGGCCTCGACCAGCGGGTCCAGTGCGGACAGGAAGCGCGTCCACACCTCCTCGTACGCCTGGGCGGGCAGGTCGTCCGGGTAGAGGTTCTTCTTCTCCGTCTCGGGGCGCAGGTCCTTGTAGAGCGCGGACACCTTCGTGGGGTGCCCGGTCAGCAGGCTGAACGCCTTGATGTTGAAGGTGAACCCCGCCGGGGTGCGCTCGGCCCACAGTCGCGCGGTCCGTTCGGCCGGCGGCGAGTAGTAGGTGGCGTCCACCTCGACCAGCGGAAAGCGCCGGGCGTAGTACGCCAGGCGCTTCTCGGGGGTGTCCGCGGTCTGCGGGTACCAGCCGGACTCCAGCAGGGTCGGGTCGGTCCAGGACGCGGTGCCCACCAGGATGTCACCCATGGGACAAGTGCACCGCGCCCGGACCCGACCGGCAACCCGCGACGACGCCGCTCAGGCGGCGCGCCGCTCCCGCGTCTGCTTGCACGCCACGCAGGCGGTGGCCGACGGGAAGATCTCCAGCCGCTCGACCGGGATCGGCGCCGAGCAGCCCTCGCAGAAGCCGTAGGTGCCCTCGTCGAGGCGGGTGAGCGCGTGCTCGAACTGGGCGCGGCGGTCCAGGATCGTGCGCAGCAACGACTGGGCGGTGTCTCGCTCGGCGGTCTTGGTGCCGCTGTCGGCCTGGTCGTCGCCGGCGGTGTCGCCGACCTCCACCAGCCGCAGCACCTGGCTCTGGGCCACCGCCTGCTCGTACTCCGCGGACAGCTCGTCGTAGCGGGCCTTCAGGGAGAGTCGGATCTGGTCGATCTCCGCCTGGGATCGGCCCGTACCGACCGTGTCGTGGACGAGCATCGCTGCCTGCCTTTCGTGGGGCTCCGGCCCGATCGGCCCGGTCGCCCGGATACGGTCCGCACGGGCGAGATCACCCGTGCTCTGTGAGCCGGGCGAATACCCACCTCCGCTGTGGATCAAACCGACGAGTTTTCCGGCCCGGAGTCGACCGGTTCGTCCGGCTCGACGAGGGCCGGGTGCCGTGGGTCGTCGGCCCGGACCACCACGTCGGCGAAGGAGGCCGGGTCGACCTCGTCGGCGTACCGGGTGAAGGCGGGCAGGGTCCAGCGCAGCTCCGGATCGGTACGCCGGGCCAGGGCGGCCGGCGAGAGCGCCAGGTGCACCGCGAGGTCGAAGGGCAGCCCGCCGCCGAGCAGCAACGCCCCGCTGACCAGCAGCACCGCGCCGGGTGGCAGCGGGACGTACGCCGCTCGGCTGGCCCGGTCGGTCGCGGCGTCCCAGAGCGAGGGCAGCACCCGCCCGGAGCCGCCGGGACCGGCGGGGTCGAGCACCTCCCGGCGCAGCCCGGCCTCGTCGGTCCAGCTCTCGTAGTACGCGTCCGGGTTGGTCCGGCCCTGCTCGAAGCGGATCGAGGCGGGTCGCAGGAAGTCCTCGGCGCGCACGTGCAGCACCGGGCGGCCGAGCGCGCGCAGCGGATCGACCAGCGCCTCGGCGAGGCGCTGCGGCGCGGCGGCCGGCGGACCGTCGACGGCGACCCGCAGCCGGCCGGGTCGATCGGCCGGGCCGTCGGAGCCCGACCCGGTCGCGGCCGGGTGACCCGGCTCGGTGGTCGCGGCGAGGAGCCGCTCGGTCAGCTCGGCGACGAGCCGCTCGGGCGAGATGGGTCGGACGCGCATCCGACCATGGTGCCCCGGCCGGTCGGCCGGCGCGTCGGGGACGCCCGGGCGGTCAGCCGGTGCGGTCGATGGTGACCCGGGCGTCGTCGGCGAGCCGGTAGCCCACGCCGTAGACGGTGGTCACCAGGGGGACGTCCACGCCGACCTTGCCGCGCAGCCGGCGCACGTGCACGTCGACGGTGCGGACCCCGGCGTGCTCGTAGCCCCAGACCGCGTTGAGCAGCTGCAGCCGGGTGAACACCCGGCGCGGGTGGGCCACCAGGTGCAGCAGCAGGTCGAACTCCAGCCGGGTCAGCGGCAGCGGCTCGCCGTCGCGCAGCACCGAGCGGGAGGAGGCCAGGATGTGCAGTGCCGGGATGGTCGGCGCGAGCGACCGGCCCGGGGACCGGCCGCCGGGCACCGGCTCGGGCCGCCGCTCGGCGGGGACACCGTTGGTGCTGATGATGCCCTCGCCGCGTTCCAGCAGCTCGCGGGCGGCCTCGAGCAGCCGGCGGGCCGGCGGGGTCAACGACTCCTCACACGCCAACGGGATGGACAGGGTCACGGTGAGCACGGGTGCGGCCGTGTTCGCCGGGCGGCGCTGGCCGCCGGGGGGACGACCGGGAACCGCAGGTTGGGACGTATGCCATCCGGCGCGCGACGAGGCGGGGCTGACCGACATGGTCCTCCTTGGCTGGTCCGGGTAAACCCACGGCCCGGGACGCCGCTTCATCGATGCTTCCCGGCCCCTGAGCGAGGGTCAAGGGGCGGCCACGTTGCATGAATGTGACAATTGACGAACACATCGCAGCCGAACCCTCGCTCTGCGTCCGAGCCAGATGATTACAGCAGAGTCACCGGGGCGTCCGGAGACGGGGGTACCCGCTCCGGTTCACATTGGCCGGTGCCGCCCCCCCCGACCAGGGCCGACGGTCGCCGGCGCGGCCCAGGGCGAGCGGTCAGCGCAACCGGTCCACCCGGATCCGGGCCTCGTCGGCCAGGCGGTATCCCACGCCGTAGACGGTGGTGACCAGCGGAACGTCCCCGCCGAGCTTGGCGCGCAGCCGGCGCACGTGCACGTCGACGGTACGGGCCACCGCGTGCTCGTAGCCCCAGACGCTGCCCAGCAGCTGGAGCCGGGTGAAGACCCGGTGCGGGTGCTCGGCGAGGAAGAGCAGCAGGTCGAACTCGATGCGGGTGAGCGGGATCTCCCGGTCGCCCTGCCGGACCCGCCGGGAGGCGGCCAGGATCCGCAGCGTGCCGGGGTGCTCGTCGACCGGCGCGGGCGGGTCCGGCACGGCCCGTACGGCGGCGAGCTCGGCCGGCCGGACCACGCCCTCCCCCGCCTCGGCCAGTTCACCGAGCAGGTCGACCAGGCGGGCCAGTCGCGGCGTCAGCGGCGCGGCGGTCAGGTCGAGGGTGATGGTCAGCGTCGGGGCGGACCGGGGCCGGGGCGGCCCCGGTCGGTCGGGACGGCCCGGCGGGTACGGGCGCGAGGTGATGGCGACGACGGACATCGGTGCCTCCAGACGGCGGGTCGTCCGCCACGCGCGGTGGAGCGTGGCGGGTCAGCGCGGCGCCCGGCCGGCGGTCACCGGGAGCGCGGTGAACGGATAGCCGGGCGGCGGGGTCGGGCCGAGGGCGGGCAAGCCGGCGATGCGCCAGGCGACGAAGCCGCCGATCACGTCGGTGGCCCGGCGCAGGCCGAGATCGTGCAGCGCGGCGGCGGCCAGCGAGGAGGTGTAGCCCTCCTGGCAGATCACGACGACCGGCAGGTCGTAGCCGACCGCCTGGGGCAGCCGGGCCGGGCAGCGCGGGTCGAGCCGCCACTCCAGCACGTTGCGTTCGATGGTCAGCGCGCCCGGCACGGTGCCGTGCGCGGCCCGCTGGGCGGCGGGCCGGATGTCGACCATGAGGGCCCCGCCGCGGTACGCCAGGTGCGCCGCCTCGGGGTCGAGCCGGCGCAGCCGGGCGCGGGCGGCGGCGAGGATCTCGTCGATGCCGCGCGATCCCGTCGGTGGGACCGGACAGTTCTCGATGATCGGGTGAAGCTGCTGCGGCATCCTCGCGGTCCTTCCAGGATCGAGCCGGCGGGCGGGCGTACGGGCGGTGGGGATCACCAGGCGATCCCGGCCTCGGCCACGTCGGCGACCCGCAGCCGGCCGGCGTCGAGCCGGTAGCGGGTCATCCGGCGCAGCGCCGGCCGGTAGACGTGGACGCTGACGGCGGGCTGGTCGGCTCGGTTGGTCACCACGTGCACGTGCCGCGGGCCGAACCGTCGCCCTGCGCCGGCCGCCAGGCGGTGCGGGCGCAGGTGCGCGCCGGCCACCGTCTCCTCGGTCAGTTCCCCGGCGACGACGAGGAAGGCGCCCGAGGAGCCGCCGTGGTCGTGCAGGTCGGTGCCCTGGCCGGGGAGCCAGCTCAGCGCCCACACCTCGTGCGTGCCGGTGGCGGCGAGCCGGGCGTACCAGCGCTCGGCCGGGTCGAAGCGCAGCGGCACCGGCCAGGTGGCCGGGTCGGCGTACGAGGCGGCGGCGGCGAGCAGGTCGTTCATGGTGGTCTCCCGTGTGGTGCGTCCGGACACCACTATAGGAGTCAAAGCCTATAGGTTTAGTAGGAATATCGGATGCTGGGACGGCGGTCCCGTGCTCCCCCGGAGGGTCAGCGCAGCACCGGCGGGTCCACCCGGTAGCCCGGCACCGACGGCCAGCGCACGGTCAGCACCACCGAGGCCTGCTCGGCGTACCAGCAGTGGTCGACCCGGCCCCACACCACGTAGTCGCCCGGGGTGCCGAGCACCACCGTCCGGTCCGGGAACTCCATCCGGAACCGGCCACTGACCAGCACCAGCAGCGCCGTCCGCCGCTCCCCCGTGGCCCACCGCGAGCGGGCCTGCCCCGGCGGGTGCACGCCCCACTTCACCTCGAGCTCGGCGCTGTGCCGGGGGTCGCCGGCGGGCATGAAGTGACCGAGCAGCCAACCGGCGTTGGTGGCGCCGTCGACGCCCGCGTTGCCCACGTACACCTCGTCCATGACCCTCCCGTCGTGGGCTGGCAAGCTACCAGTCGCCGGACGTGCCCGCCGACTAGCCTGGACCGGTGACCGACGACCCGGACGCCGAGACGCCCGCCCTGCCGGCGCTGCTCACCCCGCTGACCTTCCGCTGAGGCGACACCATGGACGATCCCGTACCGGAGCGGATGCGCACGGCGGCCACCGCGCTGCTGGCCACGCTCGACGAGCCGGCGCGCGCCGCCGCCGGCCACGCCTTCGACGACCAGGGCCGACGGTGGCTGGAGTACCGGCCCCGGCCGCGACCCGGTGTCTGCCTGGCCGACCTGGACCGCGCCGGGCGCAAGGCGGCGCACCGGCTGCTGGCCACCGCGCTGAGCCCGGCGGCGTACGCGCAGGCGATGACGGTGGTGGCGCTGGAGGAGGTGCTCGACCGGGCCGAGGGATGGCGGCGCGGGCGGCACAGCGGCGACTACTGGATCGCCCTGTACGGCGACCCGAACCGCGACGACCGCTGGGCCTGGCGGTTCGAGGGGCACCACCTGTCGGTGAGCATGACGGTGGTCGACGACGAGGTCTCCCCCGCCCCGGTCTTCCTCGGCGCCAACCCGGCCACCGTCCGGCACGCCGGGCGGCCCGTCTCCCGCCCGCTCGGCGTCGAGGAGGACCTCGGCCACGAACTGCTGGCGGCGATCGGACCGGCCGCGCGGGCCACGGCGATCGTCGCCGACGAGGCGCCGGCGGACATCGTCAGCGCCACCCGCGCGTCGGTCGAGGCGCCACTCACCCCGCTCGGCGTGCCCGGCGACCGGCTCGGGGTCACCGGCCGGGCCCTGCTGGACCAACTGGTGGCGCTCTACCTGGACCGGCTCCCCGCCGAGCTGGCCGTCCGGGAGGCGGACCGGCTGGCCGGCGGTGAGCTGCACTTCGCCTGGGCCGGGTCGACCCGGCCGGGCGGGCGGCACTACTACCGGGTGCAGGGCGACGACCTGCTGATCGAGTACGACAACACCACCGACGACGGCAACCACGCGCACACCGTGCTGCGGCGCCCCGCCGGCGACTTCGGCGCCGACGTGCTCGCCGCCCACCGCGCCCGGTCCCACTGACGCCGGTCAGGCCGGCCGGACCGCCTCGATCAGGAAGCGGCGGGCGTGGGCGACGAAGGCCCCCTCGGCGCGGATCCGCCGGTCCAGCGCGGCGAGCTGCGGCCGGTACCGCGCGACGTCGAAGCCCGGCACCGTCCAGACGACCTTGCGCAGGAACCAGACCACCGCGCCCACGTCGTGGAAGACCGCCGGCAGGGTGGCCTCTTCGAGGCGGGTCACGGTCAGGCCGGCGGCCCGGGCGGCGGCGACGGCCTGCTCCGGGTGCCGGGCCGCCGGGGGCGGCAGCGGGCCGAGGATCGCCTCGCTCAGCTCGCGCATCGTGCCCGGGCCGATCTGCTGCGACAGGTACGCCCCGCCGGGGCGCAGCACCCGGGCGGTCTCGGCCCAGCCGGTGGCGACCGGGTGCCGGCTGGTGACGAGGTCGAAGGAGGCGTTGCGGAACGGCAGCCCGGACCCCGGGCCGACCTGGACGACTCGCGCGCCGGCCCGGCGCAGCGTACGGCGGGCGACGGCGACGTTGGGCGGCCAGGCCTCGGTGGCGACCAGCAGCGGCGGCGGGGCCGGCGCCTCGGCGAGCACCTCGCCCCCACCGGTGTCGACGTCGAGCGCGGCGGTGACCTCCGCCAGCCGGGCCGCCACCAGGCGGGCGTAGCCCCAGGGCGGGCGTTCCTCGGTGGCCCGCCCGTCCAGCCAGGAGAAGTCCCACCCGTCGACGGGCGCGCCCGCCGCCTCGGCGACCAGCTCGGCGAAGGTACGCGCTGCCATCCGGCCACCGTGCCCGCCGGCGCCGCCTGCGGGCAACCGGATATCGCCCGGCCCGGGCGCGGGTCAGGCCCGGGGGCGGATGATCTCGACGGTGGAACCGGCGGGCACGCCGTCGAGCGCCTCGAAGCCGCTCGGCTCGCGGCGGCCGCGCTCGAACTGGCGCATCAGGCGCGCGCCCAGCCGGACCCCGACCGCGCCGACCACGAGAGCGACCAGCTCGACGCCGAGCAGCACCCCGCTCGCGCCACGCTGCGGTACGTCGGCCCGGATCAGGCAGGCCAGCAGGAACAGCGCGGCCATGCCGGCGTTGACCAGGTTGAAGGTGAGCATGGTGCGGCGGGTCCGGCCGGCCCGGACGTCCCACAGGTCGACCATGCCGGCGACGCCGGCGAGCGCGGCGGCGACCAGGGCGGCGACCGCCGTCCAGTAGCCGACCTCGCCGAGGAAGGCCGGCCCGCCCGCCACGTCGGCGAGGTCGAAGACGACCGCGCTGACGAAGAGCCCCAACGGGAACGTCACCAGCATCGGTTGGATCGGATGCCCCTGCACCCGCAGCCGGCTCTCCATCGGTTCCTCCCCAGGATCGCGTCAATCACGAATCCAGGGTGCTACCCGTACGCCAGCGGGGCGAAACGACGCGCCCGACCCTCCGCGGGCGAAACGACGCGATCAGCCCTGCCGGGAGCGCGACACCGTGGCGACCAGCCGCTCGGCGACCTCGCGCAGCGGGATGTCCAGCGAGGACGCCGCGTTGCGCAGCACGTCGAGGGCCTCCGGCGCGGGGCACCCGCGCTGCGTCATGATCACTCCGACCGCCTGGCCGACCACGCCCTCCTCCAGCAGCGACCCGTCCAGCTCGCCGGCCCGCTCCGCCTGCTTGACCCGGTCGCGTACCGCCGCCAGCAGCAGGCCGGCGTGCTCGGCCAGCAGCATTGCGGTGAGCTGGTGCCGGGCGGTGAAGGTGCCGGCGGAGTCGGTGTAGAGGTTGATCACTCCGATGGCCTGCTCGTCGACGTCGACCGGCGCGGAGATCACCCCGCGTACACCGAGGCCGCGCGCCCGGGCGGTCCAGCCCGGCCAGCGCTCCTCGGCGGCGAGATCCTGCGCCACGGTCAGCTCGCGCCGCCCGATGGCGGTCATCGCCGGCGACTCCGGACCGTGCCGCAGGTCGTCCAGCTCCGCCAGCCGGGGGTCGGAAGCGGCCACCCCGGCCGGCTCCCCGGCGCGCAGCGCCGTGAAGCCGCACCAGGTCACCTCCGGTACCGCGTCCCGGGCGATGCGCACCAGCCGGGCCAGCGCCGCGTCGAAGTCGGCGGCGGCGATCAGGCCGGCGGTCAGCTCGCGCAGCAGGGCGGCGGTCTCCAGCACGCCGAGGGTGTCGATCGTCGGTTCCCGCATGCCCAGGTTCACCGGCGCACGGCCCCCGCGCACCGACCGACCCCGCCGACCGGCCCCGTTGCCTGTCTCATCGTGTGATCTCCCCTGACTCTTGAGCCCCGGGCTACTACCCTCGCAGACCAGGCTCGAAACCGCGCAAAAGGGGTCCCTTCCGGCGCGGGTCGGCGCCGGAAGGGACCCCGCAGGCCGCTCAGCGCGCGGCGGAGAGCCGCCGGCCGACCGAGGCGATCAGCCGGTCCAGCTCCGAGCCGAACGGGTTGTCGTGGACCAGGTACGTCCAGGTGGCACTCGGCCGCACCAGCTTGGCGGCGTCCGGCTCCCAGTCGTCGTCGAACTCGGTCTCGGTGAAGGTGGCGATGGTGCGGGTCTCGATCTCGGGGACGAGATTGTTGAACGCCGGCACCGCCGCCCGGTGGAACTCGTCCAGCGGGTCGAGGCGGCCCAGCGCCCGCAGGTGCACACCCTCGCGAACCTCGGAGAGCTCGGCCAGGTGCTCGGCCCAAAGCCGGTCGAGGTGGTAGAGGGCGATCGACCGGGCCACCCGGGCGAGCAGGTCCTCGTCCATCTCGCCGGCCTTCTCCGGCACCCGGTCGAGCAGCATCAGCGCGGCCACGTCGCTGGTGAGCAGCCGCTCACGGCGCTCGGCGAGGGCCTTGCGCTGCTGCTCGATCACCACGCTGTAGCGCCAGGTGTTGCGGTGGATCTCGTGGTTGACGCCCTCGGCCACCCGCTGGGCGTGCTCCACGGCGTAGTCCACCTGCTCGTCGGTGACCAGGCCGTCGGCGTTCATCCGCGGCGAGGCCGGCACGGTGTCGCCCGCGTGCCGGACCACCAGGTCGTCCTCCAGGCTGACGAAGAAGACCGAGCCACCCGGGTCGCCCTGCCGGCCGGCCCGGCCGCGCAGCTGGTCGTCGACCCGGCGGCTGTCGTGCCGGCCGCTACCGAGGACGTACAGGCCGCCCAGCTCGGCCACCCGGTCCCGGTCGGCCTGGTCGCTGCCGCCGAGGCGGATGTCCACGCCCCGGCCGGCCATCTGGGTGGAGACGGTCACCGCGCCGTACGCGCCGGCCTCGGCGATGATCGCCGCCTCCTCGTCGTCGTTCTTGGCGTTGAGCACGACGCAGGGCACCCCGGCCGCATTCAGGCCCGCGGCCAGCCCCTCGGACTCCTTGACGTCGAGGGTGCCGACCAGCACCGGCCGGCCGGCGCGATGGCAGCGCGTGATCTCGTCGATCAGCGCCTCCTCCTTCTCCGCCCGGGTCGCGTAGATGCGGTCCGGCTCGTCCTCCCGGACGCAGGGGGTGTTCGGCGGGATCACCGCCACCTCGAGGCCGAAGAACTCCCGCAGCTGGTCGCCGACGAGCACCGCGGTCGCGGTCATGCCGCAGACGGTGGGGTAGAGCGCGATGTACGCCTGCACGGCGATGGTGCCCAGCACCTCACCCTCGGCGGTGGCGTCCAGGCCCTCCTTCGCCTCGACCGCCGCCTGGAGGCCGTCCGGCCAGCGGCGGCGCTGGGCCACCCGGCCGCGCATCTCGTCGATCAGCTCGACCGAGCCGTCCCGGACGATGTAGTCGACGTCACGGTGCAGCAGGGCGTGCGCGTGCAGCGCCACGTTGACCGCGGAGAGCTGCCCGACGTGCTCGGTGTCGTACAGGTCGATGCCGCCGAGCTTCGCCTCGACGGTGGCCAGGCCGGCGGCGGTGAACGCCACGCTGCGACCGTCCTCGGCGATGGTGTAGTGCTTGCCACTGCGCAGGCCGCGCACCAGCGCCGCAGCGGCGTGCACCGGGTCCTGCTCACCGGCGACCGCGCCCGCGAGCACCATCGGCACCCGGGCCTCGTCGATCAGGATGGAGTCGGCCTCGTCGACGATCGCGGTCTTCAGCGGCGGCTGGACCCGGTCGGCCAGGTCGGTGACGAGCTGGTCGCGCAGGAAGTCGAAACCGGCCTCGCTGACCGAGACGTAGGTGACGTCGCAGGCGTACGCGGCGCGCCGCTCCTCGGGGGTGGAGGCCTCGTTCACCCAGGCGACGGTGAGCCCGAGCAGCCGGTAGACCGGCGCCATCCACTCCGCGTCGCGGCGGGCCAGGTAGTCGTTGACGGTGAGCACGTGCACCGGGCCGTTGCCCAGCCGGACGTGCCCGTACGCGGCGATGGTGGCGGTGAGCGTCTTGCCCTCACCGGTGGCCATCTCGGCGACCTTGCCCGACAGCAGCGCCATCGCCCCGAGCAGCTGCACGTCGTACGGCCGCTGGTCCAGCCCGCGGCGGGCGGCCTCGCGGCCGACGGCGCAGATCTCCGCGTACTCCGTGGCGGCACCGGCGGCCTCGGTCAGCTCGGCGTCATCGAGGGCGGACAGCTCGTCCTCGCGCGCGGCGATCTGCGGCAGCAACTTCTCCAGCGGGGCCAGGTCGACCGTCGTCCCCGGGCGCTGGAGGAACCGCCGGAACCTGCTCTTCAACCGTTGCGACACACCCATGAGCGGCAACGGTACGCGAACCGGCCCGCCCGTGGCTGCCCGGCTCGTCCGGGGCGTCCCCGGTGTCCCCGTCCCGGCCCGTCCGGGCAGGTCAGCGGCGTCCGGCCGGGTCAGCTCACCAGCAGCTGGTGGGCGGCCAGCTCGCGGTAGAGCGGACTGGTGACGGTCAATTCGTCGTGGGTGCCGACCGCGACCACCCGGCCGCCGTCGAGCACCACGATCTGATCGGCGTCGACGACCGTGGCGAGCCGGTGCGCGACGATCAGCAGGGTCCGCCGCACCGCCACCGCGTCGATGGCCCGGCGCAGCGCCGCCTCGTTGCGCGCGTCCAGGTTGCTGGTCGGCTCGTCCAGCAGCAGCACCGGCGGGCCGGCGAGCAGCGCCCGGGCGATCGCCAGGCGCTGCCGCTCACCACCGGAGAGCAGCACCCCGCCCTCCCCCACCTGCACGTCCAGCCCGGCGTCGGTGCGCTCGGCCAGGTGGCCCAGGTTGACCTCGTCGAGGACGGCGCGCAGCGCGGCGTCGGTAGCGTCCGGGGCACCGATGAGCAGGTTGTCCCGCAGCGTGCCGGCCAGCACCGGGGCCTCCTGCTCGACGTAGCCGAGCCGGGCCCGCAGGGCGGCCCGGGGCAGCCGGCGCACGTCGACGCCGTCGATGCGCAGCGACCCGGAGGTGACCTCGTAGAAGCGCTCCACCAGCGCGAGCAGCGTCGACTTGCCGGCCCCGGAGGGGCCGACCAGAGCGGTGCGGGTGCCGGCCGGCACGGTGAAGCTCACCTCGTGCAGCACCGGCGCGCCGTCGGGATAGCCGAACCCCACCCGGTCGAACTCGATCACCGCCGGCCGCCCGGCCGGCGGGGCCGCCGCCGGAGCCGCGTCGTCCCCGGCGTCCTCCACCGGTACGGCCAGCACCTCCTCGATCCGCTGCAGGGCGCCCAGCCCGGTCTGCAACTGCGTGTACGCGTGCACCGCCTGACCGAGCGGCAGAACCAGGAAGAACAGGAACATCACGAAGGCGACCAGGTCACCGACGGTGATCGCCCCGGCCGCGACCCGGGCCCCGCCCACGCCCAGGACCAGCAGAAACGCGCCCTGGATGGTGACCGCACTGACCGGGCCGACGACCGCCTGCACCCGGGCCACCCGCAGCCCCGCCGCGTACGCCTGGGCCGCGCTGGCACCGACGGCATCGGCCTCGCGGTGTTCGGCTCCGGCGGCGCGGATGGTGCGGGCCGCAGAGATCGCTCGCTCGACGGCGGAGGTCATCTCGCCGACGCGCTCCTGGGCGGCGCGGGATAGCGCGCGCACCCGGCGGGCCACGGTGAGCGCGAACCCGATGCCGGCGGCCACGCCCAGCAGGGTCACCCCGAACAGCACCGGGTCGAGCAGCGCCATCGCACCGGCCGCGCCGAGGACCATCACCGCGCCGGTGACCGTCTCGAACAGCCCGGAGGTGACCACGGCCCGCAGCAGGGTGGTGTCGGAGCCCACCCGGGAAAGCAGGTCGCCGGTACGGCGCCGGTCGTACTCGACGATGGGCAGGCGCAGCAGGTGCCCGGCGAGCCGGCGGCGGGTGCCCAGCACGACGCCCTCGGCGGTGCGCTGCAGCAGGAAGTCGCGCAGGCCGCCGAGGGCCGCGCCGAGCACCACCAGGGCCACCAGCACCGCCACCAGGCCACCGACCGGGCGAGCCGCGGCCAGCCCGTCGAGCACCTGGCGGGTGAGCAGCGGCTGGGCCAGCGAGGCGCCCGCGCCGGCCAGCGACAACGCGCCCACCACGGCGAGGGTGCCGCGGTGGGCGCGCAGGTACGGCAGCAGAGCGGCCAGGCCGAGCGGCCGGCCGGCGGTGGCGGTGGTGGTCATCAGCCGACCGTAGCCGCCGCCGCCCAGCCGGGTGCCGGGGGCGCGGGTCAGCCGGTCAGCACCACCTGGAGTTCCTGCCGGCGCCGTTCGGCCAGGTCGGTCAGGAGAGCGGGCGCCTCCTCCAGCGGCACCACCGCCGTGACGAGATGCTTGCGGATCACGTCGCCGTACTGCCGCAGCAGCTCGATGGTCTCGGCGGAGAGCCGTTCCCGGTCCCAGGTCGGCGCCAGCCCCCGCGGCACCCGCCCGATCTGCGCACAGCGCAGCGAGAGGCCGTTGTGGTGGAACTCCTCGCCGAGCCGGACGGCGTCCGCGCCGTCCTGGTAGAAGGCCAGGTCGATCACGGTGCCCTGCGGGCGCAGCAGGCGCAGCGCGAGGTGCAGCGCCCAGGCCTGGCCGCGGCACTGGAACACCACGTCGGCGCCCCGGTCCCCGGCGGCGTGGTTCCACCGGGTCTTGAGCACCACGGCCGGGTCGTCGGCCTCCGGGTCGAGCGTCTCCAGGCCGAGCGCCTCGGCGACCTGCCGCCGCTGGGGCGTCGGGTCCAGCACCACCACCGAGGCGGCGCCGTGCCGCTTGGCGAACAGGGCGGTGAGCAGGGCCACCACCCCGCTGCCGACCACCGCGACCCGCCGGCCCCGCACCCCGTCGCCGAGCGAGCGCACGTCGCTGCCGCACAGGTCCGCGGCGGCGTGCAGCAGACCGTTGGCGCAGATCGGGCCCATGTGCGCGACGTAGACGCCGAGCAGCGGATCGAGGTCGTCCGGGAGCGGGACGAAGCGCTCGGCGACCGGGTCGGCCACCCAGCCGCTGCGATGCCCGTAGGTCATGGCCCCGACCGTGCCGACCCCGATGGCCGGAGTCCGGCTCTCCACCACCCGGCCGACCTGCATGTAGCCGAGCCGGTTGACCGGGTACGGAGTGCTCGCCTCGCCGGGCTGGAACAGACCCAGGTCCGGATTCCAGGTGACGTTCAGATAGGGGTTGGTGCCCTTGACGAAGCTCAGCTCGGTGCCGGCGGAGACTCCGCTGTAGAGCGTCTCCACCCGGAAGGCGCCCTCACGCAGCTCGGCGGCGTCCTGCTCGACCAGCTCGACGGCGCCGGGGCCGCTAACCACCACGACCTTGTCACGCATCGACGCTCACCCCCGCGCGGGCCAGCGGCGCGACGGCCGGGCCGGTCGGCAGGGTCACGGCACGGCCGGTGTGGGCCGACTCGGCGACCGCCAGGGCCAGCCGCTGGGTCCGCAGCGCCTCGGCGTACGGCACCCGGATGTCGTCGCCGACCCCGGTCACCGCGTCGATGAAGGCCCGGTCGACGGCGACCCGGGCTCCGTCCGGATCGGACTCCATCCGCCGTTCCCCGTCGGCGTCGCAGACCACCAGGCCGTCCTCGGCCAGCGACAGCGCCAGCCCGTCGGCGAGGATCTCCAGCCCGGCCCGGTGCTTCCAGCCCAGCACGCAGGCCGCGGCGAGGGTGCCCACCGCGCCGTTGGCGAAGCGCAGCGTGGCCGCGGTCACCGAGTCGATGTCGGCGCCCTGCACCGGCGGCGGGTTGCCGTCGCCGTACGCGGTCACCTCGACCGCCTCGCCGACCAGCGACCGGACGAGGTCCAGCACGTGCGCGGCCTGCTCGACCACCGGCCCGCCGGAGCGGTCCCGCACCGCCCACCAGGGCACCGGCGGGACCTTGTCCAGCCAGGCGCCGTTGACCATCCGCACCGGCCGGTCGGCCAGCAGCTCGCGGGCCTGCTCCACGATGTGCAGGTACCGCCAGTGGTGGCCCACGGCGGTCAGCAGCCGCTTCTGCTCGACCAGCGCGGCGATCCGCTCGGCGGTGTCCAGGTCGACCGCGACGGGCTTCTCCACGAACATCGGGACGCCGGCGGCGATGACCGCCTCCTCCACCGGTCCGTGCGCGAACGGCGGAACGCAGACGTACACCGCGTCCGGCCCGGCGGCGAGCAGTTCCTCGATGTCGACGAAGGTCCGGCCGCCGTACGCGCCGGCCAGCTCCGCCGCCGCGTCGCGGGCCACGTCGGTCACCCCGAGCAGTTCCACGTCCTCGAAACCGCTCAGCACGCGGGCGTGACGTTGTGCCACCCCGCCGGCTCCTACCAGTCCCACCCGGCACGTACGCATTCCACCGACCCTCTCGACGCTGTTCCACGACTCGCGGAACAGCACTTTCCGCAGCGGCCGAACGCGAAACCCGGCGCGTCCGGCAACGAACCGTTCATCTGGCGGGAACCAGGCAGTGCACGGTTCGTGATCAAGCTGTTAGGCATGATCCGGTTAGCGCGCGGGTGCAGATGGGAAAACCAAGTCCGCGTTTTCCGCCACGATCTGGGGGTGTGCCAGTGCGGGATACAGATTCGATCGTCTCACCTGTGGTGGAGGCATGGGCCACGTACCGGACGACTTCGGCCGGTGACTGGCCGGCCCGCCGGTTGCTGGGCGCCAAGGGTGACAGCCGGGTCAGCGTGGTGCTGCCGGCCCGCAACGAGGAGGCGACGGTCGGCGCGATCGTGTCGACGATCCGCGAACACCTGATGGACCGGGTCGCCCTGGTCGACGAACTGATCGTGGTGGACTCCCGGTCCACCGACCGGACCGCCCAGGTCGCCCGCGCCGCGGGCGCCGAGGTGGTCAGCCAGGACGCGATGACCCGGGGACTGCCCCGGCTCAGCGGCAAGGGCGACGCCCTCTGGGCCGGCCTGGCCGCCGCGGAGGGAGACGTCGTCGCCTTCGTCGACGCCGACCTGCGCGAGTTCCGCCCGCACTTCGTGACCGGCCTGATCGGACCGCTGCTGACGGACCCGTCGGTGGACTTCGTCAAGGGCTTCTACCACCGACCGCTGGTGGGCCCCACCAGCGTGGAGGCCGACGGCGGCGGGCGGGTGACGGAGCTGATGGCCCGCCCGCTGCTCAACCTCTTCTGGCCGGAGCTGGCCGGCTTCGTGCAGCCCCTCGCCGGGGAGTACGCCGGCCGCCGGGAGGTGTTGGAGCAGGTGCCGTTCGTCTCCGGCTACGGGGTCGAGACGGCGATGCTGATCGACCTGCTGGAACTGGTCGGCCTGGACGCCCTCGCGCAGGTGGACCTCGGCGAGCGCAAGCACCGCCACCAGGACACCGCGGCGTTGGGCCGGATGTCCGCCCAGATCATGCACACCGCCTGGTCACGGTTGCAGCGCCGCGGCTGGGCCAGCCCCGGCACCATGCCGGCCACGGCGCTCACCCAGTTCCGTCGGGGTGGGACGGACGCGCTGCCCAACCTGGACCGGGAGATCGTGGTCAGCGACGTCTCGGTGGAGGAGCGCCCGCCGCTGGCCCAGCTGAAGCACCGGGTGCCGCGCCGGCGGGTGGCGGCGTGAGGTACGGGCCGCCGCGCCCGGTACGGAACGGCCGGCCGCACGGGCCGGTCGATGGCGGGAAGCGGACGGCCGACGGGGGCCCCGCCGAGGAGAGGAAACCAGCGCGATGAGTCTCACCGTCCTGATGAACGCCGGTCCCTGGTTGTCCGTGCCGCCTCCCGGCTACGGCGGGATCGAGAACGTCATCGCCACCCTTGTCCCGGAGCTGCGGCGGCTGGGCGTACGGGTGGTGCTGGCCTCGGTCGGCAGCAGCGCGCTGCCGGTGGACGAAAAGTTCTCGGTCTTCCCGGACGGGCAGTTCCACGCCCTGCAGCGGCCTTACAACCAGGTGTGCGGTATCTCGCAGGCCCACCTCAACGGGGTGGTCCGGCAGTTGCGCCGGCGCGACGACATCGACCTGGTGCACGACCACGTGGAGGCCGTCGGGCTGGCCACCCTCGCCGCGATGGGGCCGGACGCCCCACCGGCGCTGCACACCCTGCACTGGGACCTGGCCAAGCACCCCGAGCTCTACGGCAACCTCGACGCCGGTGACCGGGTCCGGGTCAACGGCGTCTCCGCCTCCCAGCTGGCCCGCGCTCCCCGTGCGCTGCGGGAGCACTCGGTGGGGCACGTGCACCTGTCCACCCCGCTGGCCGTCGGCGCCGACCGTGCGCCGCGCCCGGAGAAGGGCGACTACGCGATCATCCTGGGGCGGATCAACCCGGGCAAGGGGCAGGACGTGGGCGCCCGGCTGGCCCAGCGGGTCGGGGTGCCACTGGTGCTCGCGGGCCCGGTCGGGCCGTACCACCGGCCGGAGGACCTGGCCGCGGCCGGGGACGAGGCCCGGCAGAACCCGGACGTGCGCTTCTTCTACGACGAGGTGGCCCCGCACGTCGACGGCGACCTGGTCCGCTGGGTCGGCACGGTGGCCGGGCAGGAGCGCGACGACCTGCTGGCCGGGGCGAAGGCCTCGCTCTTCCCGCTGCGCTGGGAGGAACCGGGTGGCACCGCGGTGGTGGAGTCCCTCGCGCTGGGCACGCCGGTGGTGGCGACCGCCCGCGGCTGCCTGCCCGAGCTGATCGAGCACGGGCGCACCGGCCTGCTCACCGGCGACGAGGACGAGCTCGGCGAGCTGCTGCTGGCGGCCGACCTGCTCGACACGGACGAGTGCCGCCGGGAGGCCGCGAGCCGGTTCACCCCGGCGGTGATGGCGCAGCGCTACGTCGAGCTGTACGAGCGCCTTCGGCAGGGCGCCGGGGTCCGGCAGTTGCAGGTCGTCTGAGGCGTCCCCCGACTCGCACGGGCCCGGACCGGCATGGTCCGGGCCCGTTTGTCGTGCGGGGGGACGGGAACGCCGCGACGCGACGGAGGGAGCGCACGATGGCCGGTCCGATGGCCCACTCCCGGGCCCGGCGCAACCCCGCGGACGGCCGTGCCCGGTACGCCGGGCCGCCGCCACGGTCGGGGTGGTGTTCCTGCTCATCGGTGCCCTCGGCTTCCTGCCGGGGGTGACCGACGACTACGCCGACCTGCGGCTGGCCGGGCACCAGTCCGGTGCCCTCCTGCTCGGGGTGTTCCAGGTGTCGGTGCTGCACAACCTGCTGCACCTGGGCTTCGGGGTGGCCGGGCTCGCCCTGGCGCGCGCCGTCCGGCCCGCGCGCGCCTACCTGATCGGCGGCGGCGCGGTCTACCTGGTGCTCTGGCTCTACGGGCTGGCCGTCGACCACGGCAGCGCCGCGAACGTCATCCCGGTCAACACCGCCGACGACCTCCTGCACCTCGGACTCGGGCTCGGCATGTCGGCGCTCGGCCTGCTCACCGGACGTGACGGGGATCGCCGCTGACACCGCCCCGCCACCCGATCGGTCCGGTTTCATCCGGCGGGGCCCCGGGTACCTGGCTGAACCTGGGCACGGGAGCGGAATCGAGGGGCCGATGGCGAGCCGGATCACCTGCGAGGTGCACGACGAGTCCCCCGTGACCGTCGTGCGCCTGCACGGCGCGCTCGACCTGGGCACCATGAGGTCGGTGCACACGGTGCTGGATCGCTGTCTCTCCTCCCAGCCGGACGCGCTGGTGGTCGATCTGGCCCGGGTCACGGTCGGTGACCGGCTCGCGCTCTCCGTCTTCGCCGCCACGGCCCGACAGGCCGCCGACTGGCCGGCCGTACCGGTGCTGCTCTGCGCTCCGCCCTCGGACGCGGCCGCCTGGCTCGCCGAGTCCAGCACCTGCCGGGTGGTGCCGGTGCACCGGGACTGCGCCGAGGCGACCCGGCTGGCCGGCGAGAGCGCCGCCTTGCGGCTGCGGGCCCGGCTGGAGCCGGTGGCCAGCGCCTGCCGGCGGGCCCGAGAGCTGGTCGGCGAGGCCTGCGGCCGGTGGAACGCGCCGGAGCTGGTCGGTCCGGCGTCGCTGGTGCTCAGCGAGCTGGTCGGCAACGTGGTGCGGCACGCGCACACCCCGATGCAGGTGACTCTCACGCTGCGCCGGCCATACCTGCACGTGGCGGTCGCCGACGGCAGTCGCACCGCGGCTCGGGCGGCCAGCCCGGAGCTGCGCGCCGAGGGCGGGCGCGGCCTGATGCTGGTCCGGGAGATGGCGCAGCGGTGGGGCAGCGCCCCACTGGCCGACGGGAAGGTCGTCTGGGCCGTCGTACCGGCTAATTGACCATAATTCCCTCTTTCGCCTGGTTACATGGATGCGGGGGCGGTCAGCCACGCCCGTCCTTCTGTCCGTGACGACGGGGTGAGAGCCGATGCCCAGACGGGTACCCACGGAGCCGGCGCGAGACCGGGGGCCGGCGGTCCTGGCCCCGGCGCGGTTCGGCGGCCACCCGGGCCCGGTCCGGCCGGCGCTGCCGGGAGCCAAGCTGATCAAGCTGCTCGGGACGACCGACGCCAAGCAGATCGGCCTGCTGTACCTGTCGACCTCGTTCATCTTCTTCCTCATCGGCGGGGTGCTGGCGCTGCTGATCCGGGCCGAGCTGGCCCGGCCCAACCTGCAGATCCTCTCCGCCGAGCAGTACAACCAGATGTTCACCATGCACGGCACGATCATGCTGCTGCTCTTCGCGACGCCCCTGGTGTTCGGCTTCGGCAACTACGTGGTGCCCTTGCAGATCGGCGCGCCCGATGTCGCGTTCCCCCGGCTCAACGCCCTGGCGTACTGGCTCTACCTGTTCGGCGGGACCATGGTGGTCGCCGGATTCGCCACCCCGAGCGGAGCGGCCGACTTCGGCTGGACGGCGTACACCCCCCTGAGCAGCGCCGAACACTCGCCGGGCGTCGGCGCGAACATGTGGGTGGTCGGCCTGGCCCTCTCCGGTCTGGGCACCATCCTCGGCGCGGTCAACCTGATCACCACGATCCTCACCCTGCGCGCCCCGGGCATGACCATGTTCCGGATGCCGATCTTCACCTGGAACCTGCTGTTGACCAGCGTCCTGGTGATCCTGGTCTTCCCGCTGCTGGCCGCCGCGCTCTTCGCGCTCGCCGCCGACCGGCTGCTCAACGCGCACGTCTTCGACCCGGCCACCGGCGGGCCGATGCTCTGGCAGCACCTGTTCTGGTTCTTCGGCCACCCCGAGGTCTACATCGTCGCGCTGCCGTTCTTCGGCATCGTCACCGAGATCATCCCGGTCTTCGCCCGCAAGCCGATCTTCGGCTATACCGGTCTGGTGCTCGCCACCGTCGCGATCACGGTGCTGTCGATGACGGTCTGGGCGCACCACATGTTCGCCACCGGCCAGGTGCTGCTGCCCTTCTTCAGCTTCCTCAGCTACCTGATCGCCGTACCGACCGGGGTGAAGTTCTTCAACTGGGTCGGCTCCATGTGGAAGGGGCAGCTCACCTTCGAGACGCCGATGCTCTTCGCCATCGGCTTCCTGGTCACCTTCCTGCTCGGCGGCCTCACCGGGGTGCTGCTGGCCAGCCCGCCGGCGGACTTCCACCTGCACGACACCTACTTCGTGGTGGCGCATTTCCACTACGTGCTCTTCGGCACCATCGTGTTCGCGGCCTTCGGTGGGGCCTACTTCTGGTTCCCGAAGATGACCGGCCGGCTGCTCGACGAGCGGCTCGGCAAGATTCACTTCTGGACGATGTTCATCGGTTTCCACGCCACCTTCCTGGTACAGCACTGGCTCGGCAGCGAGGGGATGCCCCGCCGCTACGCCGACTACCTGCCCACCGACGGCTTCACCACGCTCAACATGATCTCCACCGTCGGCTCCTTCGTGCTCGGCGCGTCCACGCTGTTCTTCATCCACAACGTCTGGAAGTCCTGGCGGTACGGGGCGATGGTGACCGTGGACGACCCCTGGGGCTTCGGCAACTCCCTGGAGTGGGCCACCACCTGCCCGCCCCCGCTGCGCAACTTCGACCGGATGCCCCGGATCCGCTCCGAGCGCCCCGCCTTCGACGCCAAGTACGGCCCGCTCGTCGCCGACCTGGGCCGCGACCTGCCGCAGCGCACCACCCGCCCGGCCCAGGAGTTCCACGAGGAGATGCGACACGAACCGCACCGGCCGGAGTCACCGGCGGCCGAGGGCGCCCACGGCGCGCGGGAGGCGGTGGCCTACCAGCCCGCCCCGCAGTCCGGGGCCCGGCCGGTCGAGGTACCCGAGCCGGAGCAGGTGCGCCGGCCCAGCTTCGAGCAGACCGACGAACCGGAGGGAAACCCGCTCGACGCCCAGGTGGCACCCGAGGCGAACGAGCGCTGGCGGCACCCGCACAGCAAGGGCGACACCGAGGAACACTGACCGACGCGCACAGCGGCGGGTCGTCTGCCTGCCGCGCCGGGCTCAGCGGCGGCGGGCGCTGGGCTGCGCCAGGCCGCGGCCGCCGAGGCCCCGGCACGGGCGGGCCGTGCCGGGGCCGGGCGGCGTGGTTCAGGCGTCGGCCGTGGCGGGCAGGCCGGCGGCGGTGAGCGAGCGGCGCACCGCCGGTTGGACCCGGGTCAGCCGCAGCGGGACGCCGGTGCGCGCCGCCGCGTCCCGCCCGGCCATCAGCGCGGCGATCCCACCGGCGTCGACACCGCCGGCGCCGTCCAGGTCGACCACGACCTCGCGGGGCTGGCCGGTGACCGCCTCCAGCATCACCCGGCGCAGCTGGTCGGCGCCGTCCCGGTCGATCTCGCCGCCGACCTCCACCACCACCCGGTCGCCGGTGCGCTTGAGCGCGATCCGGTTGCGGCCGGTCTCGCACTCGGCGGCACCGTTCTGCCAGGGTGGCGGGGCGTCGGCGAGCATCGCCTGGCGCAGCCAGGTCAGCGCCCGGGACAGCAGCCGGGAGACGTGCATCTGGGAGATACCGAACCGGGCGGCGATCTCCGCCTGGGTCTGGTTGCCGTAGAACCGCATCGCGAGGATGCGCCGTTCCCGCCACGGCAGCCGGTGCAGCAGCCCGCTGACCGTCACCCGGTCGTCGACCGATTCCAGCGCGTTGTCCGACTCGCCGACCAGGTCACCGAACTCCGCCGAGCTCTCGCCGCCCACGGGCGCGTTCAGCGAGGCCGGGCTGTAGCCGGCGGCCGACTCCAGGGCGGCGAGGATCTCCTCCTCCGGGGTCTCCAGCCGCTCGGCCAGCTCCGCCACGCTCGGCGCCCGGGACAGCTCGCTGGTCAGCGCCGCGGTGGCCTGCCCGACCTCCAGGATCAGGTCGCGCAGCCGACGGGGCACGTGCACCCCCCAGGTGCGGTCCCGGAAGTGCCGCTTGATCTCGCCGACGATGGTGATCGCCGCGTACGCGGTGAAGGAGCCCCGCTCGGGGTCGTACCGGTCGACGGCGTTGACCAGGCCGAGGCGGGCCACCTGCTCCAGGTCCTCCAGCGGCTCGCCGCGTCCCCGGTAGCGGCGGGCCAGCCGGCCGGCGAAGGGCAGGGCGAACCGGACGAGGTCGTCGCGGGCCTCCTGTCGGCGCTCGGGTGGCAGGCCCGCGATCCGGGCCGCGTACGCCAGGGCGGCCGCGTCCAGGTCCTCCAGGCCGCGTTCCGTCGGCGGTGGTGTGGTCGTGGTGGTCTGTCCGAACATCCGCGCCTCCCTCAGGAAGGTCCCCCGCCCGGAATGGGAGCCGGTCGTGCGCGTGGTCGGGCCACGCACCGGGCCGGAAGTTGGGTCACGTGCCGCGCCGGTGTCACCGGACGCGCGGAAGCGACGGCGCACGCTGCACGCCGTGGTCGGGCCGTCGCAGCGAGCGGTGTTCCCGCTCCGTAGGTACTCAATCACGCGGCCGCGGGTTCGCGAGGATGTTTCGTCAGCTCGGTCCGGCGGGTCGGTGGGAAACGCCGGGCGTCGGCGTTTCCGCCCGGATTCAGGTCACGGCCAGGCCCAAGGAGGCACCGCCCTCCCGCAGCGCGGCGACCGCCTCCCCCATCTTCAGCGGGGGCGGGACCGGCAGGTCGTACGCCTGGTTGCGGAGCACCTCGGTGGCGCGGCGGGTGGGGACCGGTGCGACCGGGTAGCCGCGGGCGGCGGTGCGGTCCAGCGCCCGGCGCCGACGGCCGAACGCGGCCACGGCGAGCCACTGGGGCAGTCCGGCCAGGGCGGGCGAGCGCATCCCCGGCGACTCGGGCAGGACGTCCACGGAGGTGAACGGCTCGCTGCCGGCCAGCCACCACTCCACCCCGTCGACGCTGCGCCGGGTGGCGTTCTCGCACCAGTAGGGCACCAGCCCCGCCCGCACCACCTGCCACGGGTCGAGCAGCCGCCCGCACTCGACCACCAGCCGGTCGCCGGTCTTGCCGGCCCGGCGCAACCAGCGCCGGTAGAGATCGGCCACGGCCGCGCTCAACGCCGTGGGCTGCGGGACGGACACCTCGTGCAGGTCGTGGCCGTACCGCCGGCCCCAGTGCCGCGCCCCGTCGACGAAGCCGGCTCCCACCGCGTGCTCGGCCTGCTCCCCGGCGGCGGAGACCTCCGGCGGCTCCCAGTGCCCGCCGTCGCCGCCGGCCGATCGGAGCACCTGCCGCAGCGCGTGCGAGTCGGGGTGGAAGTCCACCGGCTCCAGGCCACTGCCGGGGCAGCCGAGCTGGAAACTGTGTCCCTGCCCCTCGTCGCTGACCGGCCAGGTGCGGGCGTCGCGGACCACCAGCAGCGGGGCGCCGGGGTCGAGGCGGTCGGTCAGGAACCGGGCGTACGCGTGGGGCAGGGCCTCCCACCGGGCCACCAGCGCGACCGTCACGCCCGCCAGCGCGCCCCGGCTGGCCGGGCAGTGCACCTGCCGCAGGTGCAGGCCGGGGTTGCCGGCCAGCACCCGGGCGGCGAGCGCCGCGCCGTGGTCGAGGGCCGCCCGGGGGCGGTCCACCGCGCCCCGGGACCAGTGCGCGGTCATCTCGAAGCCGGCGGGCAGCCACGGTACGCCGAGAGCGACCGCGAGGTGCGCCGCCGCGGCGTGCGGGGAGCCCAGCACCACCCCGGGGTAGCGGCGGCGGGGGTACTGGTCGACGAACCACCGGGCCACCCGCTCGGCGTCGATCTCGCCGGCCTGCTCCGGGGTGAGCGCGACCCGTCCGGCGGCCCGCACGGCGGCGGCGCGGCGGACCGGCTCGGGCGCGGCGGTGAACCGGGACATCGAGGTCGGCTGGCCCAGGTCGGCGCAGTCGGCGCCGCTCAGCGCCCGGGCGGTGGCCGCGACCAGCACCCGGGCGGTACTGCCCGCGGCGACGACCCGGTCCCCGGCCATGCCCGCACCGTCGGCCGTCAGCCTCTTCTGCACCTTGGGCACCGGCCCCACCTTGCCTCGTTCGCTCACCACGCGGCCCGGCTTCCCGTCCGGATGGGGTCTAAACGGGCATTGGGGGCAATGGTCGGCCCGACGGCCCTACGCCGGTCCGGGGCCCTCGGGTGAGTCGCCGCCCACCGGCGTCCGTCGGCCGCGGCGCGTTTCGGCCCGGGCGGCACGGGCACATCCGACCCATGAGCGCCGAGCACCCCACCGCCGACGCGGCGGCCACCATCACCCCGTACGAGGACGGACCGCTGCTGGTCAGGGGCGACTTCGCCCTGATCACGCCGGACGGGCGCAGCATCGACACCCGGCGGGGCACGGTGGCCCTGTGCCGGTGCGGCAAGTCGGCGCTGAAGCCGTTCTGCGACGGCACGCACAAGGCGGTCAACTTCCGCGCGGGCACCGACCGCGAAGGCTGACCCCGGGGCGGTAGCGGGGCCCTGGGCATCATTCCGATGCGCCGCCCGACGGCCTCAGGCGGCCACGGGCACCCGGGACGGCTCGCCGGCGGTCCGCAGCGAGGAGCCGCCGGCCGCCCAGCTGTCCAGCAGGTGGGCGGCGAAGAGCCGGTCCACCGCCAGGGCGGTGGCCGCGCCGAACAGCACGTCGGCGGCGAGGCCGGGCTCGGTGCGGACCAGTCCCCCGCAGAGGTCGTGCGCGGCGATCTGCTCGTGCACCGCGTCCGCCTCGACGTGCTCGTCGTAGAAGCGGGTGGCCACCTCGTCCAGGCCCAGTCGGCGCAGCCCGTTGCCGTACCGGCGGTTGGGCAGCGAGGACGTCATCTCGAAGGCGGCCAGGTGGCCGAGCAGCGCGCCGCGCAGGCGCCGGTGCAGCCCGAACAGCGAGATCAGGTTGTTGGTGGCCAGGGTGACGGCCGGCACCCGGTCCAGGTACGCGGCGTACCCGGTGTCCAGGCCGAGGCGGTCGAGAGTGCGGCGGAACAGCTCGGCGTGCATCCGGTCCAGCCGGCCGTTGCCGTACTCGTCCATCTGGATCTCCACCAGCGCGGCCTTCGCCGGGCCGCCGAGGCGGGGCAGCCCCCAGCTGTGCGGGTCGGCCTCCCGCAGGTGGTAGATCGACCGGTGCGTGACGAACTCGCGGAACTGCGCCAGCGTGGCCCGCCGCTGCAGCGCGGCGGCCAGCGACGGACCGTCGTCGGCGGCCACCAGGTCGGCCAGCGCACGCGGCACCCCGCCGGGCAGCACCGCCGGCAGCGGGCCGGCCAGCCGGCGCAGGGCCGCCTCGAAGGCCCGCTCGGCGACGGACCGCAGCGCCAGCAACGACGGCTGCCACTCCCAGTCCTCGTCGACCCCCTGCCAGCCGCGGTAGTGCAGCTCGTAGCAGAGGAAGAGGGTCAGCTGGAGGTCCTCGTCGGTGACCGGGTCCGCCGTGCCGAGCTCCGCGCCCAGCCCCACCGGCAGGTCGTGCGGCGGCTGCTGCAGCGCCTCGACCACGGCGGTGGAGACCGGACCCCGGGGCTGCGGCAGCGGCGCGGGCCCGTAGCGGCGGTCGGCGGCGTCGGACATCGGACCTCCTGCAGGCGGACGGGATCTCCTGATGCCCAGGCCCGGTACGGCTAAACGAGGTCCTCCGCCTCCACCGTCATGCGGGCCTCCATCGTGCGGTCACGGACCCGTCGGGCGGCGTCGCCGGCGGCGAAGACCCCCCGCAGGTCGGCCAGCGCCGGCTCCGGCGGGCTCAGCGGCACCTCCGGGTCCACCACCGCCTCCAGGACGCACGGCCGGTCCGCGGCGAGCGCCTCGTCCCAGGCCGCACCGACCAGATCGGGCCGGTCCACCCGCACGCCGTGCAGCCCCAGCAGCCGGGCCCAGCCGGCGTACGGCACGTCGGGGCGGCGACTGGCGACCGGGCCGCTGACCTGCCGCCCGCCGCCCATGCCGGACTGGTCGCGGTTGTTGAGCACCAGCACCACCAGCCGTGGGTCGGCCCACTCGTGCCAGCGGTGCGCCACGGTGATCAGCTCGGCGAGGCCGTTGAGCTGCATCGCACCGTCCCCGAGCAGCGCGAGCACCGGCTGGTCGGGGCGGGCGAGCTTGGCGGCCACCGCGTACGGCAGCGCGCAGCCCATCGAGCCGAGGGTGCCGCAGAGCTGCGCGTTCACCCCGGGCGGCAGCTCCACGTGGCGGGCGTACCAGTAGATCACCGAGCCCACGTCGACGGCGACCGCGCTGCGGCGGGGCAGCCGGCTGGAGAGCTCGTGCAGCACCAGCTGCGGGTTGACCGGTTGGGCGGGCGCCTCGACCCGGGACAGCGCGTCGGCGTGCCACCGGTCCACCGAGCCCTCGACGGTGGCACGCCACTGCCGGTTCGGTTCGTCGCGCACCCGGGTGAGCAGCGCGCGCAGCGTCTCGGCGGCGTCACCGACCAGCGGCACGTCCACCCGGTGGCGGCTGCCGATCCGTCGCCCGTCGATGTCGATCTGGATGGTCCGGGTCTGCCCGTCCATGGGGAAGTAGTCGGTCCACGGGTTGTTGGTGCCGACCAGCAGCAGCGTGTCGGCCCCGCCCATGAGCTGGGCGGCGGCCGTGGTGCCGACCTCGCCGAGCACACCGGTGTGGAAGGGCAGCCGTTCGTCCAGCACCGGCTTGCCGAGCAGCGAGCTGGCCACCCCGGCGCCGAGCCGGTCGGCCAGCGCCACGATCTCGTCCTCCGCGCCCCGGGCACCCTGGCCGACCAGGATCGCCACCCGCTGCCCGATGGTGAGCAGCGACGCCGCGGCGTCCAGGTCCGCGTCGTGCGGCAGCACCCGGGCCAGCGGCTCACCCGGCGTCGCGGTCATCACCCCGTCCGCCTGCGGCTGAAGATCCGGTACGGCGGTCTCCTGCAACTCGCGGGGCAGCACCACGCAGGTGGGGCTGCGGGTGGCGGCGGCGGTCCGGAACGCCTGGTCCAGCAGGCCCGTCACCTGCCCCGGGGAGCGGCCGTAGCGGACGAACTGGTTGCAGACGTCGCCGAAGAGCCGGCTCAGCCCGATCTCCTCGTGCGCGCCGCCCAGCGGGCCGACGACGTCCTCCCCGACGATTGCCACCACCGGCTTGCTGTCCAGCTTGGCGTCGTACAGGCCGTTGAGCAGGTGCACCGCGCTGGGGCCCTGGGTGGCCAGGCAGACGCCGATCCCGCCGGTGTACTTGGCGTGCCCGGTGGCCATGAAGGAGGCGGTCTCCTCGTGGCGGGCCGGTACGAACTCCGGGTCTCCCCCGGCGTTGTCCAGCGCCGCCACCAGGGGGGCGATGGCCACCCCGGGGTAGCCGAAGGCGCGCGGCACCCGCCAGGCCCGCAGCCGGTCCACCACCAGGTCCGCGACGGTCCGGTCAGCCATTGCCCCGCCCGGGGGTGCCGGCGTCGACGTAGCGCAGCACCGCGCCGACGCCGTCGGTCAGGTCGGGCGCCTCGTCCGGGGCGAGGACGGTCAGCTCGGCGTCCGTGCCGACCAGGGCGCGGAGCAGGGCCGCGTCGGCGCGGACCCGCTGCGGGTCGCGCACGGCGAGCTGCCCCGGCTCGGTGGCGATGTCGGTCGGCTCGGGACCGATCCAGAGTTCGCCGTTCGCCGACGGGTCGTCGACGATGAGCATGGTGTCGACCTGGTTGCGTTGCAGCGCGGCCACCACGGCCTCCAGTCCGGCGCCCACGTCCTCCTGCATGCCGAAGCGCTCGAGGGCGGCGGTGACGTGCCGGTCGGCGACCTCGGCGATGGTCTGCACGGTGATGTCGTCCATCTGCTGCGGGTCGGCGCCGCCGGCGCGGGCGCCGGCGTCGGTCCGCACCATCACGTCCTGCCAGCGGTTCGGCAGCTGGGCGGCGATCATGCCGGTGGCCCGGACGTCCCCGGCCAGCACCACCACCTCCGCGCCGACCTTCTCGGCCAGCTGGACGGTAGCCGCGGCGACGTCGCCGGCGTTGTGGTGCCACGCCTCCACGGCGGAGCGCTGGTAGCGCGACTGCGACCAGCCGCCCGGCTGGACCCGGCGCAGCTGGGTGCTCTCCCGGCCGCTGACCTGCGCCCGGCGGGGCACCCCACCGGCGCTGATCGCGATCGCTTCGGCACCGGTCCGGTCGGCCAGCACCCGGACCCAGGCGATCTGCTCGCCCCGCTGGGCGACCAGCGGCATGGTGTGCGGCAGCGTGGCCCAGACGGCCAGGTCCTTGAACGGCGGCGCGCTGAGGTACTCGGTGAGCACCACCCGGCCGCCGGTGGCGAAGATCGCCACGCCGTAGTCGCCGGGCACCGGATCGTGGCCGCGCACCGCCCGCCCGACCGCTTCCACGGTCACCGGGTCGGCGCCCTGCTCCAGCAGGCTCCCCTTGAGGGCCCGCCAGCGGAGGTCCACCTGGGGATGGGCGTCGTGGGTGTCCCTGGAGGCGTCCAGGTAGACCGAGCACCACGGCCCGGGACGGTCGTAGAGCGGGCGCAGGAAGGACAGCTGCATGCTCGAGACCCCTTTCCAGCTCGGCCGCCCGCTTACCCGCGCCGCCGGGGATGTCACCTCGCCGGAGCCACCGGGTGGCCGCGGTTCATTCACGTCGTTCGACCGGGCGGACCGCTACCATCAGTGCACGTTCCCGGACTCTCGGTGGTGGGCATGGACAGCGATCTCCGGCTCCGCGTCGTGCACCCGACGCAGCGGATCCTCACCGGGCGGGTCGTCCGGTTGCTGGAGGGGTATCCCCGCGAGGTGCGTATCGGCCAGCCGGTGCTGGTCGCGGTGCTGACCGCGGCGAGCGTGGTGGGGCTGCTGATGCTGCTGGTACGCAGCCTGCTCTCCACCGGCGGCGGGGGCGGCGGCGCGCGGCGCGGCTGGAAGGACCTGAAGAAGGGCCCCGAGTTCCTGGTCACCCCGCTGCGGGTACGCGACGCCGCGGGCCTGCTCTACGAGGTGGAGCTGCACGGCCACCTGCCGCAGAGCGCGCTGCACCCGGCCGACCACGTGCAGCTGACCCTGCGCCGGCAGGCCGACGCGGACCTGCCGCCCCGGGTGGAGCGGATCGTCAACGTCACCACCGGGCAGCTGCTCACCCCGCGCACCGCGACCCTCTGGTCGCACCTCGGGCCGCCGCTGCTGCTCCAGGCGCTGCTCGGCGCGGTGCTGCTGGGCGGCGTGGCGGCCTGCTCGGTGGTCACCGGCTGAGCGTTTCCCGGCCTGCCGGATGGGGCACCGGGAGACCATGTTTCCCGGATTCACCCTGGAACACGTCGACGTGGGCCCGGTGCGGCTGCGCGTGCGGCACGGTGGGTCCGGCCCGCCGGTGGTGCTGCTGCACGGCCATCCCCGTACCCACGCCACCTGGCACCGGGTCGCGCCGCTGCTCGCCGAGGAGTTCACCGTGATCTGCCCGGACCTGCGCGGCTACGGCGGCTCGTCGAAGCCGCCGGCCGGCCCCGACCACGCCGGGTACGCGAAGCGGGCGATGGCCGCCGACGTGGTCGGCCTGCTCGACGCCCTCGGCCACGACCGGGCGGCGGTCGTCGGGCACGACCGGGGCTGCTACGTGGCGATGCGGACGGCGCTGGACCACCCGGGCCGGGTCAGCCGGCTCGGCGTCCTCGACGGGGTGCCGATCGGCGAGGCGCTGGCCCGCTGCGACGCCCGTTTCGCCGCCCGCTGGTGGCACTGGTTCTTCCTGGCCCAGTCGGAGAAGCCGGCCGAGCGGGTGATCAACGCCGATCCGGACGCCTGGTACGGCGGCTCCCCCGCCGAGATGGGCGAGGAGGCGTACGCCGACTACCACCGGGCAATCCACGATCCGGCGACGGTGCACGCGATGTGCGAGGACTACCGGGCCGGTCTCGGTCCGGACCGGGCGGCCGACGAGGCCGACCGGGCCGCCGGGCGGCGGATCGGCTGCCCCGTGCTGTTCTGCTTCTCCACCCGTGACGACATGGAGGAGCTGTACGGCGACCCGGCCGCGATCTGGCGGCAGTGGGCACCGGACCTGCGGGTGGCGTCGGTCGACTCCGGGCACCACCTGGCCGAGGAGGCGCCGGAGCAGCTCGCCGCCGTGCTGGGTGCGTTCCTGGCGGAGGGCGGCTAGCCGACCGGGGTGAGCGGGCGGGCCGGCTCGGGCGCGGTGCGCAGCATGCCCCGCCGCCGGGCCCAGCGCTCGAAGAACAGGGTGGCGAACGGCGGGACGGCGCTGACCAGCGCCACGGCGGTGACGAGCAGGCTCCACCGGTGGGTGCGGGCCATCACCAGCACCAGCAGCCCGTAGGCGACGAAGAGCCCGCCGTGGATCGGCCCGAAGATCTTGACGCCGATCTCGTCGGCCGGCGGGCCGTACTTGACCGCCATGCCGACCAGCAGGGCCAGCCACGAGCACGCCTCGGCGATCGCCGCCGCCACGAAGAGCCGGGTCGTCTTCTCACGCATCGGGCCATGCTATCCAGCCGGGACGGCTCGCCCGGCAGAAGCGGGGCGGAGGCGACAGGGATCACGGAGGCCGCGAATGGGTAGGTAAGAGTCCTTCGGGTCTTCCCCACCCGCGCCGGGACGTGCGAGGTTGGAGGGAGCCAACGGTGACAGGGTGGTGACCATGGGCGAAGACGTCGGTGCGCGGACCTTCAGCCGGGAGGACCGAGCCCGCTACCGCGAGAAGGTACGCCGCTGCCTGGACGTCTTCGCCGAAATGCTGCGCGAGTCGCGCTTCGACGTCGAACGGCCGATGACCGGGCTGGAGATCGAGCTGAACCTGGTCGACGAGGCCTCGATGCCGGCGATGCGCAACGCCGACGTGCTGGCCGCCGTCGCCGACCCCGCCTTCCAGACCGAGCTGGGGCAGTTCAACGTCGAGATCAACGTGGCGCCCCGCCGGCTCGTCGGCACCGGCACCGCCGAGTTCGAGGAGCACGTGCGGGCCAGCCTCAACGCCGCGGAGCAGAAGGCCCGCACCGTGGGCGCGCACATGGTGATGATCGGCATCCTGCCCACCCTGCGCCCGGAGCACCTCACCGCGGAAACGCTGTCGACCAACCCCCGCTACGAGCTGCTCAACGAGCAGATCTTCGCCGCCCGCGGCGAGGACCTGCGAATCTCCATCAACGGAGTCGAGCGGTTGGCGACCACCGCGGACACCATCACGCCGGAGGCGGCGTGCACCAGCACCCAGTTCCACCTCCAGGTCAGCCCGGCGCAGTTCGCCGACTACTGGAACGCCGCCCAGGCGGTCGCCGGGATCCAGGTGGCCCTCGGCGCGAACTCGCCGCTGTTCTTCGGCCGGGAGCTGTGGCGGGAGACGCGCATCCCGCTGTTCCAGCAGGCCACCGACACCCGCTCCGAGGAGATCAAGGCCCAGGGGGTACGCCCCCGCGTCTGGTTCGGCGAACGCTGGATCACCAGCGTCTTCGACCTGTTCGAGGAGAACGTCCGCTACTTCCCCGCCCTGCTGCCGGTCTGCGACCCGGAGGACCCGGCCGAGGCGCTCGCCGCGGGCGGGGTGCCGAAGCTGGCCGAGCTGCGCCTGCACAACGGCACCGTCTACCGATGGAACCGGCCGGTCTACGACGTGCTCAAGGGCCGCCCGCACCTGCGGGTGGAGAACCGCGTCCTGCCGGCCGGTCCGACGGTGCTGGACACCGTCGCCAACGGCGCCTTCTACTTCGGGCTGGTCCGGGCCCTGGCCGAGTCCGACCGTCCGCTGTGGTCGCAGATGTCGTTCAGCGCCGCCGAGGAGAACTTCACCAACTGCGCCCGGCACGGCATCGACGCGCAGGTCTACTGGCCCGGCCTGGGATACCTGCCGGTGACCGAGCTGGTGCTGCGGCGGTTGCTGCCGCTGGCGTACCACGGGCTGGACCGGTGGGGGCTGGATCCGGGCGAGCGGGACCGACTGCTCGGCATCATCGAGCAGCGCTGCCTGACCGGGCGCAACGGGGCGACCTGGCAGGTGGAGACCCTGCACCGGCTGGAGTCCGCCGACCACCTGGACCGGCCGGAGGCGCTGCGCGAGGTGGTCCGCCACTACGTGGACCTGATGCACAGCAACCGCCCGGTGCACGAGTGGCCGCTGCCCTGAGCGGCAGCGGCCTCCCGCCGCTCCCGGGCCGTCAGACCTTGAGCACCACCTTGGTGCAGTCGTCCTGCTTCTTCTGGAAGATCTTGTAGCCCTTGGCCGCGTCCTTCAGCGGCATCCGGTGGCTGACGACGAAGCTCGGATCGATCTCGCCCTTCATGATCCGCTCCAGCAGCGGCCGCGTGTAGCGCTGCACGTGGCACTGCCCGGTCCGCATGATCAGCGAGCGGTTCATGAACGCGCCCATCGGGAACTTGTCCACGACACCGCCGTACGCCCCGATCACCGAGACCACTCCCCCGCTGCGGCAGGCCAGGATCGCCTCGCGCAGCGCGAAGGGCCGCTCGGTCTCCAGCCGGCCGGCCTGCTTCACCCGGTCGTAGGCGTACATCGCGGCGTTGCCGTGGTGCCCCTCCAGGCCGACCGCGTCGATGCAGGCGTCCGGGCCCCGGCCGGCGGTGAGCCGGTTCAGCTCGTCCAGCACGTCGAGTTGCTCGTAGTTGATCGTCTCCGCGCCGGTCCGCTCGGCGGCGAGCCGCAGCCGGTACGGGTACCGGTCGATGACGACGACCCGCTCCGCGCCGAGCAGCCGGGCGCTGGCGGCGGCGAGCAGGCCGACCGGCCCGGCTCCCCAGACGGCGACCACGTCACCGGGCGTGATGTCGCACATCTCCGCCCCCATGTACGCGGTGGGGAAGACGTCGGCGAGCATCAGCGCTTGGTCGTCGGGCACCTCGTCGGGGACCTTGATCGGGCCGACGTCGGCGAACGGCACCCGGGCGTACTCGGCCTGGCCGCCGGCGTACCCGCCGAGCAGGTGGCTGTAGCCGAAGATGCCGGCCGGTGAGTGGCCCATGATCTTCTCGGCGATGCCGGCGTTGGGGTTGGAGTTTTCGCAGACCGAGTAGCGGCCCTGCTGGCAGGAGGCGCAGTTGCCGCAGGCGATGGGGAACGGCACCACCACCCGGTCGCCGACGGCGAGGTTGTCCACCTCCGGGCCGACCTCGACCACCTCGCCCATGAACTCGTGGCCGAGGATGTCGCCCTTGCGCATGGCCGGGATGTAGCCGTGGTAGAGGTGCAGGTCGGAGCCGCAGATCGCCGTCGAGCTGATCTTCACGATGGCGTCCCGGGCGTTCAGGATGCGGGGATCGGGCACGTCGACGACCTTGACGCTGTCCTTGCCCGTCCAGGTGGTGGCTCTCATCGTCATTCCTTCCCGGAGGCGTTCAGCGGGTGGGCAGCGGCTGGGCGGGACGTTGCTTGAGCTGCTGGTGCAGGGTGATCCCCTGCGGACTGGCGTCGGAGCGGACCACCTCGCCGGTCTCCAGCACCTGCTTGAACCGGCGCAGGTCGTCGCGGATCTGCTGCTCGGGCTCCTCGCCGAAGAGCTTCGCCACCGCGCGGCCGAGCCGCCCGGCGGGCGGGGCGTACCCCAGCTCCACCCGAACCTCGGTGCCCCGGTTGCCAGGGGCCGGCAGGAAGCGGACCCGGCCGGCGTTGGGCACCTGGGCGCCGGGCAGCGAACGCCAGGCGATCAGCTCGTCCGGACGGTCCTCGACGATCTCGGCGTCCCAGCCGACCAGCCGGCCGGCGGGCCCACGGGCGGTCCAGTGCGAGCGGCGCAGGTCGTCGGCGCGGACGGACTCCAGGTGGGCCATGAAGCGGGGCAGGTTCTCCAGGTCCCGCCAGAACCGGTACGCCTCCGACGCCGGCCGGTTGACGGTGACGCCGACCTCCATGAGGATCAGCCGTTCCCGGGCCCGGCGGGCCCGGCCGGCGCGGATCGCGGCGATCAGGTCGACGGCGGCGATGCCGGCCACGACGGCCGTGGTGACGGCGACCCGCCGGCGCCGCTCACCGCGCCGGTCGGCCAGCGCGCGCCCGAGCAGGGTCAGGTCGGCGGCGTCCCCGGCCACCCGGGTCCAGGCCCAGCCGCCGGGGCGGCGCCCGGCGATCAGCCCGGCGGCGTGTCCGAGCTCGCGGGCGGCCACCGCCGGGATGACGCCCGCCGCGTGCGGGGAGTCGTCCACCCCGGTCAGCCGGGCCACCGCGCGCGGGGCGAGCAGGCCACCCGCGCCGAGGGCGAGACTCACCACGCCCAGCAGCCGGGGCAGCCCGGTGCCCCGGCCCTTGCCTTCCAGCTCGTCCAGGACCGTCGGGACCGTCTTCTCCACGTCCGCACCACCGTTGCTCAGCCGTGACCGCCCATCGGGACGGCCCGGCGGCCGGAGGCCGCCACGCCTGACGCTATGCCCGCCGATCGCCCCACGAACCCTGAATCGATACGAAACCCGGACGGATCTCCGGCAGGTCTCGGCCGCCACCGGAGGGTCGCTTCACACCGAATGCTCGGCGTGATCGCGGCTGTCCTGGGCCTGGCAGCCATCCGTCGCCGTGCTGGTCGCGAAACGGGGTCGCACCGTCGGTCGGGACTTGGCACCCTCAGCGGATGCAGACGACCGACGACCTCGCCGCCCTGCGTCATGCCCGGATGCGCTGGAACACACCGTTGTCGGAGGAGCATGCCGATCTGCTCCTGCAACGGCTCGACATCCGGCCTGGCGCGCACGTGCTCGATCTCGGCTGCGGGTGGGGCGAGCTGCTGCTGAGGGCGGTGGCCGCCGGAGGCGTCCGCGGCGCAGCGGTGACGACAGGCGAGGGAATCGATACGGACGATGCTGCTCTCGCGAGGGGGCGGGCACTGGCGGCTGACCGGTCACTGGACGAGCACGTCACGTTCGTCAAGGGGGAATCGGCCACCTCGCGGGAGTCAGCCGACCGGGTCCTGTGCGTCGGCGCCTCCCACGCCTTCGGCGGGACGGCCGATGCCCTCACCGCACTCGCCGCGTACGTGCGGCCCGGTGGCCGGCTCCTGTTCGGCGAGGCGTACTGGGAGCGCCGGCCAACGGCCGAAGCTGTCGAGATCTTCGGGGAGGAGACCGTGCCGCTCGCGGATCTCGTCGAGCACGCCCGTCGCCTGGGCTGGCGAGTCCTGCACTTCAGTACGGCCGACCAGCGCGAATGGGACGACTTCGAGTCCACCTGGCGCGCGGGCCAGCAGGAGTGGCTGCTGCAACACCCGGACGACCCTCGCGCGACGCAGGTACGCGAGGAACTCGACGACCGGCTGCGGCAGTACGTCGGCGTCTACCGGGGGGTGCTGGGTCTCGGGTACTTCGTGCTCGGCCGGTGACCGTGACAGCTCACCTGTTCGCCCCGCTCGACGAGCACCAGGTGTAGCGGGGCAGGACGTTGTTGCACGGTGCTCGCTCATCGGCACGACGGAGCGTCGACTCGGGCCGGTTGTGGTGACACTGCGTAGCACCTGGTCGGCGGCAGATCCGGATACCGAAACGCGGGCGGCGTTACCCCTCGTCGGTCTCCTCCCACGCGGCCGCGACCAGGGCCGGGAGGACCTGCGCCGCGGTGCCGCGCAGGTTGATGGCGCAGACCCGGTCGAGCGGGGTCGGCTGCGGGTTGACCTGGATCACGGCAGCGCCTGAGCGTGCCGCGATCCCGGGGATCTCGGCCGCTGGGTACACGACGCCGGAGGTGCCGACCGTCAGCAGCACATCGCAGTCGGCGGCCGCTTCGACCGCCGCGGTCAACGCCGCCTGAGGTAGCGCCTCGCCGAACCACACCACTCCCGGACGGACGAGCGCCGAGCAGGACGTGCACTGCGGCGGCGCGACCCGGCCGCCTTCGTCCGGCTGACCGGGCTCGCTCTCCGAGATGTCCTCGAAGGTCGCCGGATGGCCGGCCGCCGCGATGCAGCGGGGTGCGAAGAGGCTGCCGTGCAGGTGGATCGGGGCTCGGGTGCCGGCCCGCTCGTGCAGGTCGTCGACGTTCTGGGTGATGACGGTGCTGTCCGGGACCCGGGTCTGGATGGCGGCGATCGCCCGGTGACCGGGGTTGGGCTCGGCGCGGGACACCCGCGCGCGCCGCCATTCGTACCAGCCCCAGACCAGGTCGGGATCGGCATGGAACGCCTCTGCGGTAGCGAGCTGCTGGGCGTCGAACCGCGCCCACAGGCCGGTGAGGTCGTCACGGAAGGTGGGCACACCGCTCTCGGCGGAGATGCCGGCGCCGGTGAGGACGACGACCCGGCGGGCGCTGCCGAGCAGTTGCGCAGCTCGGCGCAGAGCCTCCGCCATCAGGTCAACTCCAGAACGGGACGCACCGGGGTCTCCTCCGTCAGGTCGCCGTCGCGGACGGCCTCCGCCAGGTCCCGATCACGGTAGGCGGTGGCGAGGGTGAGCCAGGCCAGGAAGGATCCGTAGCCACCGCAGAGCGCCGCGCCGCCGTCACCACCGCAGAGGACCGCCGGATCCGTGGTGAACTCGGCCCGGTACGGGTCGTCGCCGATCACGAGCCCGAACAGATTCGGATCTCTGATCAGGGGCACCGCACCGTAGGGTGCCCCTTCGGGATACTCGTCGCCCCAGCGGAACAGGGTGGTCGCTCCGGCTCCGCAGGCGTACTCCCACTCGTCGGGAGTCGGCGGCCGCAGGCCACGGTGCGCCAGACCGGCGATCAGCCAGGCGTGCCCGTACTCATCATCGTCGTTGTCGTCGTTGTCGTCGTCCAGCAACGCGCCGGCCTCGTCGGAGTTCACCGCGACGAGCCGGGCCGGCAGGGTCACCTGGCGCGGCGGCGACGTGACCGAGGCTATGAAGTGGTGCAGCGGCCCGGCCAGGTCGTACTCCCTGACGGCCGTGGCGAAGTCGGCGAGCTGCCGGGCGCTGGGCACGAGGCGGTCGACGTCATGACCGAGCTGGACGGTGCCGCCTGGCACCAGGGCGTAGTGGATGCCGTCGCGATCGAAGAACGCGACTCGACCGGCCCGGCCGCCGTACGCGTGCCCGCGTACACCGATGAGGCGGGCGTCGGCGTTGCGTGCGATGGCAGCGGCGGTGCGGCCGGCGGCCTCGTCGGCCAGGTCCAGCCAGGCGGGCAGGGTGAGATCGGCGTGCGACACGTCGGCATTATGCCCACCGGCCCCGACGACATCGAGCGGCGTCGACCGGGACAGCGCGAAACCCAGGCCGTTGCGGACCGTGGAACCCCGCGCGCCACCGCGCCCGCTCGGTGCCACGAGCGGGCGTCGGCGCGCGTGGCACCATGCCTCCATGAGCAGCGACGTGCCTCCCGAGGTCAGCGCCCTGGCCATCAACGTCACGATCCCCGAAGGACTCCGCTGGACCGACGTGCGGCGCGGTGAGGAGTTCCTGCTGACCACACTCAACGTCCGGCTGCTCCCGGACGGACGCCTCGCGGCGAAGGCGTACGGCCGGCCGACCGGCGGCGGTCGCGGCACGTACGTGTCGTTCCCCCTGCCCGACAGGCCCGAGCTGGTGGCCCTCGTCGACCAGGCCGCCGGTCGCGCCAGCGCGCTCTGGGCCGCCCATCGCGGTCTCGGCTGACGGTACGACTGCTACGACCCTGTGGGCCACGGCTGGACGATCTCAGTCCCGCCCTCGTCGCACCGCAGCAGCTCAGCGGGCGGACGTGAGCCAGTCCTGGTAGTGCGTGGGTGCCAGGTGTGCGTCGGGGCCGGCGATGAGCACGTCGCCGCTGACGACCGCGAACATGCCGGCTGAGTCGTCGGTGACGACGTCCCGGTTGTCCTGCCGCGCGGCCAGGGTGATCCTGCCGAGGTCGTCGAGGGCGAAGACGTCCGGGCCCGCGACGTTGCGGATGCCCTGCAGCGGGGCCCCGGTGGCGACGTCGACGACCGCGTCGACGACGTCCGCGGCGGCCATCGGCTGAAGCCGGGTGGCGGGCAGGCGGACGGTGCTGTCGTCCGAGGTCCAGGAGAGGACCGCATCGACGAATTCGAAGAACTGGGTGGCGCGCACGATCGAGTACGGCGTGGGCCCCTGGCGGAGCAGATCCTCCTGCAGGACCTTGGCCCGGTAGTAGTCCAGCTGGGGCACCTGGTCCACGCCGACGATCGAGAGAACCACCTGGTGCCGGACACCGGCCCGCTCCCCGGCGGCCAGCAGGTTGCTCATGGAGGCCCGGAAGAAGTCCAGGGAGGCCTCGTCGAAGGTCGGCGAGTTCGCCACGTTGACCACGACCTCGGCGCCCGCCAGCGCCTGGTCCAGGCCCTGCCCCGTGATCAGATCCACGCCCGTGGACGGTGCCGCGGGGACGGCCTCGTGTCCGGCCGCGGTCAGCTTCTGGACCACCTGCGAGCCGATCAGCCCGGTACCACCGATGACTGTGACCTTCATGGCTCTCACTCTCCTACGGCGTGCCACCCGGGCACGCCCGTTTCATCGAGGACGCGCTGCCTCAAACTCGGACACGTTGTATCCGGGATATTAGTCGGATAGTCTTTGTCCGAGTCAAACCGGGGGGGTCATGAAGCTGTCAGGTGGGGTCGAGTGGGCGCTGCACTGCTGCGTGGTGCTGACCACGGCGACGGAGCCCGTGCCGGCTGCCCGGCTCGCGGAACTGCATGACGTCTCCGCCAGCTACCTGGCCAAGCAACTCCAGGCACTCTCCCGCGCCGGCCTCGTGACCTCCGTGCAGGGCAAGGCCGGCGGGTACGTCCTGACCCGGGCTCCCGAGCTGATCACCGTCCTCGACGTCGTCGCCGCCGTCGACGGTGCTCAGCCCGCGTTCGTGTGCACCGAGATCCGCCAGCGAGGTCCCCTGGCGACACCGCCGGAGGCCTGCACGCGGCCGTGCCCGATCGCCCGCGCGATGGCCGGCGCCGAGGCCGCCTGGCGCGCGGCCCTGCAGGCGATATCCGTCGCGGACCTGGTCAGCAGCGTCGACGAGGACTCCGGCCCCACCGCACTGGCGGGCGTCCGCAGCTGGCTGAGCGGACCGGGCGACGGCGATGCCGCGCACGTCGAGCAGGGCTGAGTGACCCGGCAGCGGCTTCTCGTCGCTTCACCGCCTGCCGAGGTCGAGAGCGCCGG